>SEDB01000014.1 GCA_004210715.1 Pedobacter sp. | reverse complement strand
GAAGCGGCGAAATTAACCAAACAGCAACCAGCAGTATTTCTGCGTAACGTACGCTCTGCGGCAGAATCGGGTTGGGATTTCAGTAGCCGTTGGTTTGCCGATGGAAAAGATTTCAGTAAAATCATCACGACTGATTTGTTACCAGTTGATTTAAATACTTTGATGTACAATCTTGAAATTGCAATCGCTGATGCAAATAAGCAAGCCGGAAATATTTCAAAAGCACTCTTATTTAATGCAAAAGCACAAACACGTAAAAAGGCTATTTTAAAATACTTTTGGAATGCCAAGCTGAACTTTTTTACCGACTACAACTGGAAAACAAAATCATTGTCAACACAGTTAACCTTGGCAGCTTCATTTCCACTATATTTTAAATTGGCAACTTCTGCTCAGGCAAAATCAGTTTCTGAACGAATTGAGAAAGATTTTTTAAAAACTGGCGGATTGATTACCACTTTAACCACGACAAAAGAGCAATGGGATGCGCCAAACGCCTGGGCTCCATTGCAATACATCAGCATACAAGGTTTGCATCATTATGGTTATGGCAAGCTTGCCAACGATATTACAAGTAGATGGATAAATCAGAATATCACAGTTTTTAAAGAGACAGGAAAGCTGATGGAAAAATACAACGTTGTTGAAACGAACAGCAAGGGCGGTAAACCCATAAGCACACTTTGTAAAACGCCACCTGCTCCCGTTGCAAAATAAGGGTTTGTACCACCCTTGGTTTCGGCAATAACCCTAAACGGCGGATTTAAGTTGGGTACGTAAGCTTCATTGAAATACTTTTGCGCTTTATCTGCATGATCCGTTCTAGCATAAAGCAAGGCGAAAATTGCATGTGTCATTGCAGGTGTACCTTCATCAGGTATTCTGGTTTCATAATATGCCAAATCCTTCAAAATTTGATTTTTATCAGTAATGGTTTTCAAAGGATATGCAAGCAAATTAACGTCGCCTTGTTTTATGCCTTCGCCTTTATAAGTTGCGTGTTCTTTGGTTACCCCATCCGGAAATTTTAATACAGGAATATTGTTTTCAACCAAAGTCCAATCTTTATTTTGAGGTAATCCTAAAACAGCAGCAGCCAGGTTAGCATTTTTCAGGTTTAGCTTAGCAGCTGCATTAGTAAAGGCATTATTATCTACATTTTCTGCCCATTCATCAGCTGCAACTACATTTTTAATGTCAAATTGATTAGGTCCGTTTCGCTCTACCCTGCTTGCCCAAAATTCGGCTGTTTGAGATAAAATTGGCCATCCCTTTTCTTTAAGCCACTCTTTATCTTGCGTAACGCAATAATAATTCCATGCCGCTAAAGCAACATCTGCAGAAATATGATGTTCAAAAGGGCCACTTAAAGCCCAAACTGGCGTTTCTTCTACTCCTGAATCTGCACTTTCCCAAGGGTACATTGCACCTTTAAATCCATGTGAGAATGCATTTTTTCTTGCCGGTTCTAACCTTTCGAATCGATACTCAATTAAAGATTTCGCAATATCAGGATGTAGTAACAATAAGGCCGGAAACATCCAGATATCTGTATCCCAAAATACATGGCCATTATAACCTAATCCAGATAAACCCATTGGCGATAATGAATACGATGTTCCGGCACGAGAAAATGAGGTAAGGTGATACAGCATATTGCGTACGTCTTGTTGTGCCTGCGGGTCGCCATCAATAATAATATCCGATTTCCAAAGTTCATCCCAGGCTGCATTATGGTATTTTATTAATCTATCACGCCCCTCAAGTTTAGCATAAATAGTCATTCGCTCAGCCTCATTAAGCGGGTCTGCATGTTGCGCAGAACTTATTGTACTCCCAACAACCGTGTAAGTATAACTTTCTCCAGCTTTTATGCTCTTACTAAATTTCATCAAATGACTGTTATTATCCCACATCTCATGGATAATTTTAGGCTCCTGACCATGTTGCTCATTAAAAAGAAAACTATTTGAGGCACAAAGCTGCAATTTGCCTGTCGGGCTTTTGGCTGTCGAGGTAAGCAGGCTCAGCGTAACGTGTGGCCGGTCTATTTCATTGTAATAATTCTGCACATCACGCAGGGCATCAGGGGTTTCCATCACACTTGCAGCGGTTAGCTTCATATCCTTTCGGGCAGAAATGGTAATATCCATGAACACCGTAAAAGGCAAATGGCGTAATGCATAATAAGTGTAGCTGATATCAGCCTGATCACTATATTTCAAATGCGTTGTAAATGCAGCATGCCGCATATCAAGCTCCTGCGTCATATTACTCGTATTGCGTTCATCAAGTCGTTTGCCGTCAATTTCCAGGTACATATTCAGCAAATTAAAACCATTCAGAAAATTGCTCACACGGCCACGCCCGTAGGTATCATACGCTCCAGCCAAAACCACATTTTTAACTTTGAAGGGTTGTGGTGAGGAAACAATACCAATCATGCCGTTTGCTGCGGTAATGCCAAAATAATGATTCGGATCGATGGTTGCAGCGCTTATTTTCCAGGGATCCTGAGCCCACACAGGCAAAACAAACACCCACAGCATTACAAAAAGTATATTTTTTTTCATCAGGATAAGTTTTAGGGAGGTTGATAAATTAAATAAGCCAGGAGCCGGATTGCGCACAACATAAAATCTGTTCACAACCACAACTCCTGGCTTACCGGATCATTTAAATTTTAGTATCCTGTATTTTGAGGAAGATTTGAGTTTCCAAGCTGATTATCAGGAATTGGAAAAAGCAAGTATTTTGCTTCACTGGCTGGTTTTTCCTGCCATGCAGCAAGGTATTTTCCAAAGCGAATTAAATCCTGTCTTCTAAATCCTTCCCAATACAATTCACGTCCACGCTCATCAAGCAAAACATCCAGGGTTAAAGCAGTTAAGGTAGATGCACCCCGTACCGCCCGTAGTGTATTCACCAATGTTAATGCAGCAGCGGTTTGAGATGTTCTCATCTGTGCCTCTGCTTTCATTAAAAGCACATCAGAATAACGATAATAAACCCAATCGTTATCCGGTTTTCTTGATCCTGCATTGGCGTAATCAACAGGATATTTGATCACCCTGATTCCGGCAACTTCCAGATGGTTTGGATCGCGTTCGATAATGCTCACCTCTGGTGTAAAAGCCAAAGGATTGCCTTTTCTGTCTTTCAAAGCCACGCCGTTTTGATCCACTTGCTGTCCGACAAGGAAACCTACCCGTAAGCCAGAAATATTGGTTTGGCCAGCATAAGTACCGCCTCTTCTTTTATCTGCAGCTTCGAATTTTGCATAGAAATTGGATAAAGATGAAAATCCATTGTAACCATTAGGATTCTGGTTGTAGTGGGTGGTACATTTCCACTGACCATCCAGATCGCTTCCTGTAGCGCCACCAATATTCTGAGCTGTAAAAATATTCTCCTTTGATAGAATATCATTTGTTGGCGCAAAATTGTCGAAATAATTGGTCGACAATACATATCCTCCTGTTGCAATTTCGTCTGCAAGGGTAATCACCTTCGCCATATCTGCCGCATCAAAAGTGGGTGCAGTACGGTTCAAAAAAGCACCTTTGTTCAGGTAAACCTTCATCAAAAGTGTTCTTGCCGCATTTTTATTGGCCACATTAGCCGGGCCTGCTGGAAGTGTAGGAATAATGGCGGTTAACTCATTAATCAGATAAGCAATTTCATCCGTTGCATTTCTCACGCGTGATGGCTGCGTAACATCTTCGCCTGCATCACGATAAGGTACCTGCCCCCATCCATCAAGGATAGAAAACTGTGCAAAAGCCCTTAAAAAACGGGCTTCAGCGGCTTGGGTAGCGGAAGGATTTGCACCCAAAACACTTGTAGCTACATAAGAAATACTGTTCAGGTCTCTGAATACATCCGATATCCTGGAATGATCTGGTGCCCATTTATGCAGGTGCAACGAACGCCATGCGCCATTATCATCCCAGTCGCCGGCCCGGGTAGGAACAATTACTTCATCCGAGGTCACCTCTTGCAAAGCCACCCAATTCCAGGGTGCCTGGTAAGGACCTATCATGGCCGCATAACTGGCGCCCAGTAAACTCGAAACATTACCTGAACTTACACCGGTGCTGCTTACCTGACCATTCAGGTTTTCATCAAGCTTGGTACAAGCCGAGAAGCTTAACGCAACCAGTGCAAAACTGAAAATATATTTATTTTTCATGATATTTATGATTAAGAATTACAAAGAAAAATTAACACCAAAATTGAAGGTCCTTGCTGTTGGATAAGCTGTATAATCAATACCCGCAGAAGGAACCCCACTCACGCCCTTATTCACGTTAACCTCTGGATCAAAACCGGTATAATTGGTGATCACAAATAAATTCTGTCCGTTTACGTAAATATTAAGCGCTTTAATCGCTTTGCCAACATTGCCGATACTGTAATTGATGGTGGCATTGGCAAGTTTCAAATAATCGCCTTTTTCAATATAACGTGAAGAAGCTGCAATGGGGTTGGCAAGTGATTCCTGTACCGGCAAATTAACCAGTGCCGAAGAAATATTGCGGGTACCCAGGTTAGAAATCGCCAGCACAGAATTCGCGGTATTGTTGTAAATATCCTGTCCGAATGAACCGTTAAAGTTTGCCGTGAACGATAATTTTTTATACCTGAAGTTGGTACTTAAACCCATAATCACTTTAGGGTTCGGATTACCCACATAATAGTTGGTGAAACCATCATCTGTATAAAGTGAGAAACCGTTGGCATCCAAACCATTATATTGTCTGGTAACCATGGCAAACAAAGGCAAGCCGTTTTGAATCACCTCGGTAGTTACCCCACTTAATCCCTGCCCGTTTAACGAGCCTGTTTTGATGATGCCGTTGATGTTTTGCACTTTATTGTTGATAAAAGTTGCATTACCACCTAACGACCAGCTGATATTGTCTTTTTCAATCAACACGCCGTTTAAGGTTAACTCCACCCCTTTATTGATAATCTGACCAGGCAAGTTTACCCAGGTCGGGACGTTTCCGCCAACTGCCGGAACAAATGAAATTTGTGGAAACAACAAATCGTTGGTGGTTTTATGGAAATAATCAACCGAACCTGTTAACCTGCTTTTCAGCAATCCAAAATCGATACCCACGTTGGTTTGTTCATCAGATTGCCATTTAAGATTTGGATTGGCATTGTTAATGGCCACTAATGTTGGTGCACCATTCGAGTTTCCAAAGTCATAACGTTGCTGTGCCGAGCCTGAAGGGAAATCCTGGTTACCTGTTTTACCATAACCTACCCGCATTTTAAGCTGATCTAACCAGCTTGCGCTCTCCATAAAACTTTCTTTTTTGATATCCCATGCCGCAGCGAATGAAGGGAAATAACCATAACGATTAGCCTTACCAAACTTGGTTGAACCATCGGCCCTGAAAGTTGCGGTTAAAATGTACTTGCTGTCGTAATTAAAAATGGCCCTGGCAAAGTACGACTGCAATTCAGTGGTTGGATTGTTAAAGGCAGAAAAGGTACGGTTTGCCGGTGCTGTTGTTTGGAAAGCATCAGTATAATCGGCATCAATTTCTCCAAACCCTGTTGCGGTATTCGTGGTGCCCTTATTCATAAAATTAGAGTACTCATAACCCACAATGGCATTTAAGTTCAGTTTGCTTGCAATTTCTTTATTAAAGTTTAACGTATTGGTAAACTGTTGTGTAATCAGCTCGTTGTTCGAATAACTGGCATAACCACCCAAAAATGTACCTGATGGCTGAATACCCTGAAGATTTAAAAAGCTTCTGGTTGATGCCCTTCTGATACCGGCACTGTAATTCACACTGGCCAACATGCGGTACTCCAGCCACGGCGTAATTTTATAGTAAGGTGAAATACTTCCTAAAATAGTCGAAACCTTTGCTTTATCGTTGTTCGCAGCCAATGCAGCCAACGGATTAATGGTGGTTGAACCATAATCAATAAACAAACCACCATTTGCGTTATAAAAAGATTGTGTTGGATTCCATGACAAAGCCTGAGAAATCAAACTTCCGGTAAAACCTGCATCAGTAGTGATGGGCGCAATGCTTTCCAGGTATTGGTTGCTGATCATATTGATATCAAGACCTAACTTTTTGCTTTCCAGAAACTTGAAGTTTCCATTAAAACCTGCACTGTATTTCTTAAAATCAGTTGATTTGATAATCCCCTGCTGATCCTGATAACCAAGAGAAGCCCTAAAGGTATTGCCATTGCTTCCGCCACTGATACCGATCGAATAATTTTGATTGTAAGCGGTTCTGGTCACTTCATCAAGTGCATCAACACTCGAACCGAAATTCCCATTGGTAAGCCCGTATTTTGCCAGCGCAGCACGGTATTCATCACCAGATAATACATCCACTTTTCGGGCAATGTTACTTACCCCTGTAGAAGCACTCAAGTCAATTTTAGTATCGCCTGATTTCCCTCGTTTGGTTGTAATTAAAACCACACCATAAGCGGCACGTGAACCATAGATTGCTGTTGCAGATGCGTCTTTTAAAATCTCCATCGATTCAATATCTGCCGGATTGATGAAGTTTAACGGATTACCATCCGGAGCGGTTCCAATACCAGCACTGGTTGATGGCCTGGCCGAACGCCCATCCAGGGCAACCCCATCCACCACATATAAAGGCTGACCGGTACCGGTTACGGCAGAGTTACCCCTGATTCTTACAGTAGAAGCACCACCTGGCTGACCACTGTTGTTGATCATTTGCACACCTGCTACTTTACCCTGTATCAATTGATCAGGAGCATTCAACGGACCTTTATTAAAATCTTTTGCCGATACCGTTGTGGCAGCTCCGGTTAAATCGCTTTTACGTACCGATGCATAGCCAACCACCACAACCGCATCGAGGTTATTCAGTGAAGCAAGGGTAATGTTGATGATGGTTTGATTGTTAACGTTTACCGTCTGTGTTTCGAAACCAACAAAACTCACAATTAGTTTTGATGTTGGTGAAGGTACGGTGATCTGGAATTTACCTTCAGCATCACTTTGTGTTCTGGTACTGGTGCCTGCAACCTGTACAGTGGCGCCAGCCATGGGCATTTTATCATTATCAGAAATTGTTCCTTTAATAACGGTTTGCGCAAACGCCGCCGTAGTTAAAAAAACCATAAATAAACCTGGAAGCACAAATTTCAATGTGCGTAATTTCTGTTTCAAGAGCGAAACAGACCAATTACTTGGTAAAGTGAAGTTCATAAGGAATTGTTTTTTGGTTAGAAAATGTTGTATTGGTTTGATGAAATCATGGTTTCATCTTAAGGTGGATGTGCGCTGATGGTGTTCATAGAATGTGATATATTAAGGGATAAACTTATTTCTGATATAAAGGGTATGGTTTCTCAATCTTCATTCTGGCTACTTCCAATGCTTTGTCTATACATTCATCCATCTGTCTTTCTAAAATGAAAGCTGATAAAAATCCTGCCCAGAACGCATCTCCTGCCCCCGTTACGCCGTGTACAGTTTCAATTGGTATGGCCTGTTTATATTTCCAGGGATGATTTTTTGCCTTGTACCAAACGCCATCTTTACCACAGGTGAGGCAAATAACTGCCGCATCCAACTGACCCAACCAGTCCAGCGATTCTTCTACAGTAAGTGGCTCACCCACAAAACGTTCTAAATCATCTAAACTGATTTTCAATAATGGATTCAATTTAAGCATTTTTTTGAAAACATCCTGACCATCATCATCTTGCCAAATGGATGGCGCAAAATTCCAGTCAATCGAAATAGATTTTCCCATTTGATGTGCTTTGCGCAAAGCATACAGAATATTGCCCCTGGCCGGCTCCTTACTTAAAGCAAAGCCAGTGGTATGTACAATTTCAGAACTATTAATGGCTTCGTCTTCAACTCTTTTGATTACAAAATCCGCACTCCGGTAAGGAATAAAATCAGGCCGGTGCTCATTTTTAGCCACCAATACAATGCTTGTTTGGCGATTTGCAGCCCTGTGAATATGTGTTGCCGATAAACCAATCGTTTTCAGTTCGTTGATCAGGAAACTGCCTAAATTATCCTGCCCAACGGTGGCCACCAAATCCGTATCTACACCAAGCCACTTCAGGTTGGCGCACAGATTGGCTGAACTCCCGCCCTGCAAGGTAGAAAACCGTGAAGGTATGGCAAGCGATTCGATATTCTCATCGGAGATGATATCCACCAGCAGTTCGCCTACCACTAAAATTTTTTTTCCTGAAATATCTTTCGTCGAAGCCATCATCGTTATTTTAAGTCAAAAAGTTTTTTCAATGCATTGTTTTCCAGCGCCTGCTCGCCAATAATCGCCCCAGCGGCGCTCCAGGTACAGTTGGGAACACCACAGGGCTCCATACTGGTGCCATGAAAGCATTCATTAAATAAATCTGCTTTGGCATTGGAATGGTGAATGGCTGCCAGGATATCTTCCGCTAGGTCTGTCGCATCATGAAACTTCAACGCGGCCACCAGCCAACCATTCCAAACCGGCCATAAACCGCCATTGTGAAAATAATCAGGATGGTTCCGGAAAGCATAAGCATAATTATTTTTAAGCGCCTCCATATCCGGATCATGATCATAAATGGTCGGATAAAAAGAAGGCAACAGCGATTTCTTCCGGTTATAAATTCCCAAAAGATAATCTAGCACCTGTTGATTTTGAAGCGCATCGCCAATACCAAGCAGTAAGCAAAACGCATTGGCCTGCAAATCAAAATAGGTATAAATCCTGCCGGGATTAAAACCCATCAGCCAATAATCTTTAGAAGCAGCCTTTAATTGATGAACCAGATTTGGAGAATAAGCCATTACCAATGGATCATGATTCCAGTAATTTGTTTTTACAGCATTTGTAATGGCAGTTACTTTGCTAGCCCAATCTTGATTTTGCGATAATTTGCAAGCCAGTTTCAAAGCCCAAAGCCTGAGCAGCTGATCAAATAAAATATAGCCATGCTGGATGTATTCATCTGCCCAATCACCACTTTGTGGTACATAAATCAAATGTTTTCCATTAAATTCCCAGCTATCCAAAACGGCAAAACATTGCTTTACCTGCGGCTGGTATTTGTTCCACAGACTGTGATCATCGGTTAATATGGTGTAGGCACACAAACCAATAACCGCCCAAGATGGATTGTCTGCCCTGCCCGAAGTCCCGCCATAACTCACTGAACCATCCTTTGGAGAAACATTTGAAGGCATAAAACCGCTAACATGCTGGTGATCAAAAAGCGTTTGTATGGTAATTTTTGCCATGTCGATCAACGAAGCCTCACCACTCAACAGCGCTGCAATACTGGTAATTACACCGTCCCTGGTCCAAACGCGTTTGTAATTATCCTGTTCCTGCACTGCCGCAACAAATCCATACGGTGTAGTGGCCTGTTGCAGGAGATTCAAAGCCTTTTGATATGATTGTAACTGCGCCATTATACTTCTACTGTTTGATTATTTTTTTTGATCAGCAATACCATAAATCCTGCGATAACAATTAAAACCCCTGCAAAAATAATGGCGTTTTCCGGCTGATGACCAAGCACATAACGGTAAACATATTTGAAGGTGATGGTTTCGAGCAACATCGGCAATACAATAAACATATTTAAAATGCCCATAAAAATACCGGTTTTGGCTTTTGGGATACTGCCCGCCAGCATGGCATAAGGGGTACCCATCATACTGGCCCATGCAACACCCAAACCAATAATTGGGACAACAAGCAACAAAGGCTGATGGATCATCGGCAAGGCAATTAAACACAATCCCCCGAAAAGCAAACTGATTAAATGTATCCTTTTTGCGGTAATCTTCCGGGCAAAAAAGGCCAGTGGAAAGGCCACCAGAAAGGTAACCACATTGTATCCACCATTTACTGTTCCGGTAAGCAATTGGGCTGAAGCAAAACCATCAGATGCTGCATTACTGGTATTATAAATGGTTTTGGCCAAACAGAGCGTAATAAATTGCCAGTAAATAAACATGGCATACCAGTTGAACAGATATACAACGCCCAGTTTTTTCATCATGGTGGGCATCACTTTGAAAGCCTCAACAATATCGCCAAATACTCTTCCCACTCCGCCGGGTTCTGCTTTTATTTTTTCAATCTCTGATGATGATAGCGGCACCTCCTTTGTTGCTAAACAACTGTACATAATTGAGCCAATTGACACCACTCCTCCAATAAAAAAGGCGGCATAAGTAGTATACGGGATGTGGTTGGCACTTCTGGCATTGATGCTTATTAAGCCGGCAGCAATCAATATTCCCGGCGTTAGATTTGCCAGTGTAATGCCCAGCCCTGTAAAAAAACTTTGTGTTAAAAAGCCTAATGCATGTTGGTTTGACGGCAGTTTATCGCTTACAAAAGCCCGGTAAGGTTCCATGGTAATGTTGTTCCCGGCATCCAGAATCCACAAAATACCAGCAGCCATCCAAATGGAACTGCTATAGGGCATTGCAAAAAGACAGATGCTGCAAATAATCGCCCCGATTAAAAAATAAGGCCTGCGACGGCCAAACCGGCTTGTCGTTTTATCGCTCATGGCTCCAATAATCGGCTGAATAATCAAGCCCGTCATCGGTCCTGCCAGGTTTAACAATGGTATCTGATCGGCATTAGCACCCAGGTAAGAATAAATTGGGGTCATATTGGTTTGCTGCAAACCAAAACTATATTGAATACCAAAAAAACCCAGGTTCATGGCAATAATGGCATTGAAATTCAGTTTCAACGCAGGTACTGATTGATGTACTTTCTCGGCTGGTGCAATGATCATATCCGAATTAATTAAGTTGAAAAACTAATGCCTGCAATGGTTTCAAATCAACTTGATGATTTAAAATAGTTGCCTGGGTTTTATAATTATTCATCAGCACCCTGGCCTCTGTGGTATTGATCCCCTTATCCAACGGATAAGAAATTGATTTTGCAGAGAAATTCAGCACCACCAACATTTTTGCAGCGCCATGCATCCGGGTATAGCAGTACACATCAGGATTTTCAATATCAAACACTTCATAATCGCCATAAACCAAAACTGGTGATGATTTCCTTAACGCAACCATTTTTTTAAAATAAAAAAGCTCACTTTCAGGGTCTTTTTCCTCTACCGCTACATTCACCGTTTTATAGTTAGGGTTCACTTTTATCCATGGAGTACCCGTGGTAAAGCCTGCATTTAAACTATTATTCCATTGAAAAGGTGTCCGGGTATTATCCCTGGATATAAATTTTTGTTTATCCATAAAGGAATCCAGGTTTTCACCTTTTGCTTTGGCACTTTTGTATGCATTGATGGTGGCAATATCCCGGTAATCTTCAATTTTGTCGAATTTGATGTTAGACATACCCAGTTCATCTCCATTAAAATAAAATGGTGTACCACGCATGGTCATGATTAGGGTGGTGAGTAATTTTGAAGAAAAACGCCTGAACTCAGGGCTATCATTTCCATACTTACTCACCATCCGCGGCACATCGTGGTTTGCTAAAAAGATCGCCAGCCAGCCTTTCTTGGCAAAGGCCTGGTCCCATTTGCTAAAAGCTTTTTTTAGATCGGTGAGTTGATAACCTTTTGGATCATTCCCGATATCCATAATCTCAAAATGGTAAGCCATGTTCAGTTCCTGCCGATCTTCATCAACCAATGAATGTGCATCCTCCAGAGTACTTCCGGCACCTTCTGCAACCGTCATGATATTATATTTGCTGATTACCTTGGTGTTCATCTCTTTTAAATATTGATGCAGGTTTGGTCCCATACCATAATATTTGATGATATCTTTCTCATATCCCAAAGGATATTTTTTCCACGTAGTATCTTTGGAAACATATTGAAAAGCATCCATGCGAAGCCCATCAATCCCTTTATCCAACCAGAATTTCATCATATCATACACCTCATTACGTAACTTTTCATTTTCCCAATTCAAATCAGGCTGCTTTTGGGAAAAATAATGGAGATAGTAGGATTTGGTTGTAGCATCATACTTCCAGGCATCGCTATTTACATCGAAGAAACTATACCTTGGCGTGGGTTTTCCCTTTTCTTCAGGCCACCAGTGGTAATAATTCCTGTAAGGATTACTGCGGGATGATTTTGCTTGCTTAAACCATTCATGCTCGTCGCTACTGTGATTAAGTACCATATCCAGCACCAGCTTGATGTTTCTTTTATGCAGTCCAGCAAGCAACTCATCGAAATCATTCATGGTACCAAACTCCTTCATAATATTTCGATAGTCGCTAATATCATAGCCATTATCATCATTTGGAGAGGAAAAAATCGGGTTAAGCCATACTGCATCAATACCTAGACTCTTTAGATAGTCAAGTTTTGAAATAATTCCTTTCAGATCTCCGACCCCGTCACCGTCACTGTCTTTAAAACTCCTTGGATAGAGCTGATACACGACTGCCTCTTTCCACCACATAGGCTTGTTCTCTCGTTTATCATTATTTTTTTGTTGAGAATAGCCTTCTCCGAGGAAAAAGCTCAGGTAAACCAGAAGAAGAAAAGTAAAGTTTCTCATATGATGAATCAATTAATCCCTAGCAAAACTGCTGTCGATAATATTTTTATATTTGGTTAGTTTAATTAATAACATCGCCTCAAAAAGGAAATCGTTACCATCTACTTATTAAGATGAAGATAGTGCTATTAAAATTTCTATCACATACTAAATAGCAACTTCTGTCCGCAAACGTTTGCGGAAACATTTGCGGAAATGTTTGTTGTGGAAAACTTATATTTGAATAACCAAATATATTCTATGAGACATAGCCCAACTTTAAAGAAGATTGCTGAACGGCTCAGTGTGAGCATATCGACAGTGTCAAGAGCCTTGAAAAATCATCCCGACATTTCACCAGAAACCGGGCGAAAAGTAAAAGAATTGGCAGAATTGCTGGAATATGATCCGAATCCGTATGCTGTGAATCTCCGTACGCACAGCAGCAAAGAATTTGCGGTCGTGGTGCCCAGTTTGTCTAATTTTTTTTACCACTCCTTTATTAGTTCAATTGAGGAAGAAGCAAGAAACTATGGTTATTCCGTGATCATCTACCGTTCCTCAAATGATCCAAAAATTGAGCAAGAGATTTTGAAAAGCTGCAGACACAAGCGGGTGTCAGGAATTTTCATTGCGATTACATCCGAGACAAACGACATTGAATCCTTCCTGAAAATGGATGTTCATGGTATTCCGGTTATCTTTTTTGACAAAGTTCCGCAATACGAATCCTGTAATAAGATCTGTGTTGGCGACGAACATGCGGCCTTTCTAGCTGCAAAAGAAATTATTAAGAAAGATATTCCGAATGTATTGGGAATTTTTGGTGACCGGAACATGTCGATTACCAAGGCCCGTTTAGAGAAGTTCAAAGCTGTTTTGCAGCAAGACGGGCAGTCTATTAATCTGAAAACTGTACATGCAAGAAGTTCTGCAGAAGCCGAGCAAATCACCTTATCGTTATTGCCTGAATGGATTGGTAAAAAATTTGCAGTTTTTTGCATGAGCGATGAGATTTTAGCAGGATCGATGAAAGCGATCCAAAGGAAAGGCCTGAGTGCTCCGGTTGATTTAGGAGTGATCGCCATTAGTGATGGCATGATCCCACTACTCTTTTATCCAGAAATTACCTATGCTGAAACCAGCGGAAGCAAGCTTGGTACACTGGCATTTAAAAGAATGATGAGATGCATTGCCGGAAGTTCATTTGCACAAACGATCATAGATGAATCTAAACTTGTTGCCGGCGGTTCTATCTAGACACTTTGCACTATCATTAAAAGCAGCTAAATTAGAAACATCTTATTTGGTACATCTACACTAATTTACTTTATTAAACTCAGCCATATAGTATATCCTAAAAGTATCTCACCTAGATTTGTAAACTATGTATTTAATCTAAAAAAAAATGACCGGCAAGTAACAATTTACATTAAAACACTCTGGCAGCCTTCTGAAGGAAGATTTACCGTACATCTGGGCTAAAAAAACAATCAAAAATTAGCGGAACAATATTTTTTATACTAACTATTTTAGCATAAATTTGTAATTGTAAAATTAGCCAATGTTATACGCAATTGTAGATATAGAAACCACAGGTGGTCATGCTTCGGCCAATGGAATTACCGAAGTCGCCATCAATATTCATGATGAAAACAAATTGGTTGAATCATTTACAACTTTGATCAACCCCAACCAATCCATCCCCACTTATATTACAGCCTTAACAGGAATTGATGATTCCATGCTGGTTGATGCACCAACTTTCGAAGATGTTGCTTTGCAGATCTTTCAACTGTTAAACGATAAAATTTTTGTTGCGCACAATGTAAATTTTGATTATTCTTTTCTAAAGCATCATTTGTCTGCTGCAGGATACGAGTTAAATTGCCGAAAACTTTGTACTGTGAGGATGAGCAGAAAGCTTTTCCCTGGAAAATCATCATACAGCCTGGGTAAATTATGCAGCGCTTTGCAAATACCTATCCAAAACAGGCACCGTGCTGCTGGTGATGCTGATGCAACAAGCATACTGTTCAACATGCTTATTGAAACGGATCATGAAGGAGTGATTGCTGAAATGTTGAAGAAAACATCCAAAGATCAGGTTTTACCTCCTCATTTAGACAGGGCATCGATCATGCGGCTGCCAAGCCAGCCAGGCGTTTACTACTTTAAAGATAACAAAGGTAAAATTGTATATGTGGGCAAGGCTAAAAATTTAAAGAAACGTGTAGTAAGTCACTTCACTGGTAATAAACCAAATAAGCAGAGGCAAGATTTTCTGCGTACCATTTACAATGTTGATTATGTAGTTTGTGGAACCGAATTAATGGCTTTAATTTTGGAAGCGAACGAAATTAAACGCCTTTGGCCCGAAAATAACAGAGCCATGAAAAGATACGAGCATAAATACGACTTATGCGTATTCGAAGATCAAAACGGCTACATGAGGTTAGCGATTGACAAACACAAGAAGAACAACAAATCGCTTCAAAGCTTTAATAGCCTACTGGAGGGTTATAATTTTTTGAACCATCTCATAGAAAAATATCAGCTTTGTGCCAAATTATGCTATCTTCAAAAAAGTGCATCAAAATGCAGCACACATGAAAAAGGAGAATGTTTTGGTATTTGCAGCAGCATTGAAACAGTTTCTGTGTATAATAAAAGATTAAATAATGCCTTAGACGAAATTCAAAATTCACAACCCAGCTTTGCATTGGTTGATGATGGCCGCGAAGAAGAGGAAATGAGTTGCCTTGTGGTTGAAAATGGGATATTTTATGGAATGGGATATTTTAAAGATAAAACATACCTTGAAGATGGTCTTGCTCCTATCAAAAATGATTTGTTGGTTTATCAGTCCAACAGCTACATTCTCAATTTAATTTTAAATCATGCAGAACAATTTCCACAGAAATTATATAAATTGTAAATGATTTAAATAGATGCGATTTCTCTATTGAAAGAATGATAGTTGGTTATTTATTCCCTGATTAAACATGTTAATATGCCAATAAAACTCAAAATAGATGTAAGTTTGTCCTATAAAATTTAGTAGTAGCCCTATTAATAGATTACAATAAATATAGTATTATGATATCTCCAGATTCTTTTAGAGAACTTGTCCTGTCGTTTGAAAACGTAGTTGAAACACCAAACGCAAATAAAAATTCGTTTAAAATTGATGAAAAAATTTTCATCACCATTGATAACTCTAACTTAAAAGCTGTTTTTAGATTATCTCCTAAGGATCAAAATAAATTTTCAGATTTAGATCCTTCGGCAATTTATCCCGCTCAGGCAGGCTGGGGAAAACAAGGGTGGACTATTTTCGAGCTAAGTTTTATTGAAGATGAAGTTTTAGAAAATGCCATTCGCCTTTCGTACTGTACTGTAGCACCAGAAGAGTTAGCAAAGAAATACAAAAAGAAAACAGTAAAAAAGTAACGATTGTCTAAAATCACTCCATCATTTTTCGTTTTTGGCCATGTATTAAAAATGTTTTGATTAATAACTTTACAATAACCAATATTATAAATATGATAAAGTCGCTTTGGATAAATCTTCCTGTTAAAGACATTCAAAACTCAAAAGAGTTTTTCACTAAAATAGGCTTCTCCTTAAACCTTCAATATGGTGTTCGCCAAGATTCTGCAAGTTTCTTAGTTGGAGATAACGGTTTGGTGTTGATGCTTTTCGAAAAATCTTTGTACGAAGGTTTTGCAGGAACAGAAATCGCCAATACTCTTTCTGGCAGCGAAGTGTTATTTTCATTTGATGCAGAAAGTCCGGAAGAAGTAGATGAAATTGCGAAAAAAGTTTTGGCAGCAGGTGGATCCTTGTATGCTGAACCAGGCTATAAAGATGGTTGGATGTATGGATGCGGTTTCATTGACTTAGATGGCCAAAGATGGAGCATACTTTACATGGATTTTAGTAAAATGCCTTTAGGTTAGTTAGTAACTTATAATTTAGACCGATGAATAACAAACCTGTAATTGTAGAATGTGTATACAATGCACCAGCAACAATTGTTTGGGATGCATTAACCAATAACGACAAACTGAAGAAATGGTATTTTCAGTTAGATGAATTTAAAGCTGAAGTTGGCTTTAGGTTTGATTTTACGGGTGGCCCTGAAGACGGACCGCAATACCTGCATCTTTGTGAAATTACTGAATCTGTTCTAAATAAGAAAATTACCTACACTTGGCGATATGATAATTATCCTGGTAATTCGAAAGTTACTTGGGAGTTATTTGAGCAAGGTGGTCAAACTCGAATAGAATTAACTCATACGGGATTAGAAACCTTTGAAGAAAACGGAAAAGATTTTACTAGAGAAAGTTTTACCGGGGGCTGGAAATATTTTCTACACGAAGCATTAAAGAAATTTCTCGAACAATAGAGAGAAAAAGACCGTTAAATAAACGGTCTTTTTCTTTTTAAATTAGTCTTAATGTGCTGATTAAAATTTCCTTTTTAAAAGCTCAACAACGGTTTTGTCCGTTTTAAATGTGATCTCCTCAATATTTATATTTTCAATTGCTACCCAACGAAATGCTTGGAGCACCTCTCCATCATTATCAAAGTCAAATATTTTGTTTTTAAACGCCAATTGAAGTGGCGCTTTCTCCTTTACTAAATAATAAACACTTATTACTTGGCTATCATTGAAAGAAGATTTTTCAAAAAAATCAGTCGTGTAAAAATGTGTCAGAACATCTATTTCGGCATTACACTCCTCCATAAATTCGCGTTTAAGCCCATCAATTAAACCTTCACCAAATTCCAGCCCACCACCCGGAAATTTACTGAAACGAAAACCATATTCTTCTTCATCACTCACTAAAACTTCATTTTTAGTGTTTATTAATAATCCATAAACCCTTACATTAAAGTAGCTCATTTTCGAAGTGTTTTTTGTTTTTAATTACAATTTCAGGCGTCCACACAATTTCCTTTCTGAAATCTTCAGCTCTAACCGGGCATTCGCTCATGTGGCAATAATGGCAACATTTTGGTAAACAAGGATCAGCGTGAATAAATAATTCTGCCTTTCGAACGCCATTTTTATTGATGAGTTCGTCAATTTGAGAAATTTCTCTGTGTACCTGGTTTAAATCAAAATAATATGGAAGGGTAACATGGCAGTCGATATGAAATTCTGAACCATATTGCTGGGTACGTAAATTATGAACATCAATCCACGGGTTGTGCCTATTGTTCTGTAGTACTTCCACCACTTCTTCCACAAGTGTAAAATCACTTTCGTCCATTAAACCACCAACGGAACCACGGGTAAGTACATAACCAGAATAGATAATATAAAAGCCAACTAAAACAGATAATAAACTATCTAGCCAAATAATATTTGTCAGCTGAATTAATATCAAGCCTAAAACGATGGCTACACTCGTATAAGTATCCGTTAAAAGATGCTTTCCATCAGCCTTTAAAGTTACTGAGTGCTGTTCTTCTCCCACCTTAATCAAATACATCCCCACAATTAAATTAATTAAACCAGTAATACCGATAATGATTGTACCTTCTAAAAGTTGACCAACTGCATGAGGATAGATAAGGTTATAAGATGATTTAAAGATAATGATTACACCAGCCAAAAGAATTAATATTCCCTCTACAAATGCGGAGAAGAATTCTACTTTACCATGTCCGTAAGGATGATTTTCATCTCTCGGTTGGGTGCTCAGGTAGATACTATAAAAAGCAAAACTGCCTGCAATTACGTTTACAATACTTTCAGCAGCATCAGTTAAAATGGCATTAGAACCAGTAATAAAATAGGCTACAAACTTGGCCAGCATCAATACAATACTTACAACCAACGAAATAATAATAGCTTTCTTTTTTACCGTCACGGGATCTTTTTTACAAAAATACGCTTATCAGATAAATTAAATGATAAAAACTATTGCTTTTTTAGTGCAGAATAATATTTGGTTTATATATTTGCGCTCAAAGTTATTAACCATGAGCACCTTATCTAAAAGAATCAACAGTTTATCAGAATCTGCTACCCTAAAAATGACCAAATTAGGGCGTGAATTAGCATCAAAAGGCATTAATATCATTAGCTTAAGCGTTGGCGAGCCTGATTTTAATACCCCAGAACATGTTAAAGATGCCGCTAAAAAGGCATTAGACGAAAATTACACTCGCTACTCTCCGGTACCAGGATATCCAGATCTTCGCCAGGCAATCGTTAATAAATTAAAGACGGAGAATAATCTGGACTATGATATTTCTCAGATTGTGGTATCTACGGGAGCAAAACAATCATTGTCTAATGTTATTTTAACGCTGATTGATCCGGATGATGAAGTAATTATACCAACCCCTTACTGGGTTTCTTATTCTGAAATGGTAGTTTTAGCAGAAGGCAAATCAGTTTTTATTGACACAGATATTGAGAGTAATTTTAAAATTACACCAGAACAATTAGAGGCTGCCATCACACCAAAATCAAAATTATTCATGTTCTCTTCGCCATGTAATCCAACCGGATCTGTTTACAGTAAGGAGGAATTGGCTGCATTGGTTAAAGTTTTCGAAAAACACCCTAACATTTACATTTTATCCGATGAGATTTATGAGCACATCAACTTCGTTGATCAACATGAATCTATTGCTCAATTCGATAGCATTAAAGATCGGGTTATTATCGTAAATGGTTTCTCTAAAGCATTCGCAATGACTGGCTGGAGATTGGGCTACATTGCAGCTAATAAAGAAATTGCTGCCGCTAATGATAAATTACAAGGCCAAACCACATCCGGAACATGTTCCATTGCACAGAGAGCCGGCATTGTAGCTTATGAGCAAGGTTTGGAAAGCGTTTTGAAAATGAAAGAAGCATTTTTACGTCGTAGAGAATTGGTTTATAATTTATTGAATGAAATTCCGGGAGTAAAAACAAATCTTCCTGATGGTGCATTTTATTTCTTTCCTGAAATAAGCTCATTTTTCGGCAAAAAAGATGCTGATGGAAATGTAATCAAAGATTCGTCTGACTTAGCCTTATATTTATTAAATGTTGGTCATGTGGCTACAGTTGGTGGCGATTCTTTCGGAAACAACAATTACATCCGTTTATCTTACGCTGCATCTGATGAGAGTTTAGTAGAAGCATTAAGAAGAATTAAAGAAGCGCTGGGCAAGTTAGCTTAGTATAAATTCATCGCAATAAAAAAATCCTCGTTATTAATGGAGGGCACTGAAAAAGTAGACTTAAAAATGGTCTATAAAAAGATTAGCGGATGGGTAGGTTATAAGATCTCCATCCGCTTTTTGTTTTTTGAGTATTTTTATATTTTTACGGGGCC
>SEDB01000199.1 GCA_004210715.1 Pedobacter sp. | reverse complement strand
CTTGATCTAATTGTGATACTGAATTCATTTGGAAATAGTATAATAGTTTGTTAACAAATTTAACGGTTCAAAAGTAAAAAAACATACAGATATATCCATAATATATCTATAAAATGCCAGAAAATAGATGCGATTTCCATGCGATACTGGCTTTTCGCCAATGGAATATTTCTATAGCTGCCCACTAAGGCACTGATTATTAAGAATACACCTGCAATAATGTGCAACAAGTGAATAAAACTAACGACGTAAATAAAAGATATTGCCGCGTTATTACCTACCAAAGTGGCACCTGTATTTACCATACTGCCCCAAGCACTAAACTGCATTACACCGAAGGCAATAGCCAAAATTACAGTAACCCAAAGTAGATTTCTTTGTAAGCTGAAGTTCAACTTACGCAAAGCTCTCGAGGCTAAGAAAAGTGCAATACTGCTTGCAACAATCACTAAGCTTGAGTAGATAAATGCATCAGGTAAAACCAAACCGTGGCCTTTTCCTTTCGATGCAGAAAAAACCAGGTAATAACTTGTAAATCCACCAAACATAATTGTTGATGAAACTACAAATAACCAGACGATGAATTTCCTTGGTTTTGGATCAAATGTATCTTGGATATTTTCCATTGTTAGAACCATAAATTATTTTGCTATAAAATTTAATAATAGACCCAACTGTACAGCGGGTATGTAAAAAAATGAACAGAACATTACTCTCTTTGCATCAACCAGTTCTCTGTTCAATAAAAGTTTTAAAGCCAGCCAGCTAAAAATAACACCAGCTATCAATGATAAACCTGCAATATAATATCCGCCAAAGCCATAAATCGTAGGCAATAAGCTAACTGGAATTAAAATTAAAGTACTGATAAAGGTAATCAATGCTGTTAATTTATCACGTTTCTTAGTGGGCAATAGCCTAAATCCAGCTTTTTTGTAATCATCATCCAATACCCATGCAATTGCCCAAAAATGTGGAAACTGCCAAACAAACTGAATCAGGAATAATATCCCAGCAATGTAATAATCAATTTCATGAAACATTTCAGCCTTTAAACTACCAAAAGCAGCTAAATAACCAATAAGCGGTGGTAAAGCACCAGGAATAGCACCCACAAAAACTGCAATTGGCGATTTACGTTTCAATGGTGTATAGGCAAAAGCGTAAAGTAAAATGGAAAATACCGATAATAAACCTGTTTCCAGATTTAACTTACCCAATAACCAGGTACCCAGAAATGCCATGAAAACCCCAAGAATCAATCCCTGTCCTGTGGTCATTCTTCCCGCTGGCATTGGCCTATCCTTTGTGCGAGACATCAGCTTATCCAAATCCTTTTCAATAATTTCATTGAAACAATTTGCCGCTGCCGTTACTAAAAAACCACCTGCAATTAAAATCCCCCAATTCCCCCAATCAATGGAAGGAATATAACCTCTTCCTACCTGCATTTTCTGACCGATTAGAAAAGAAATCGACGCAGAAAACACCACTGTGAAAGACAGTCTGAATTTAATGAGTTTAGAAAAATCTGAAATAACTTGTTTCAATTTTCTTATTATTATTGTTTGTAGGTACTTGTTCTGTAAACCAGCAAGTACAAATAAAACTGTAAACTAAATAACAGCGTAGAAAACAAAATATGCAATGCTTGCGCTGCTGGTGGAAAAGCAATATATGCCAAAGCAAAACCACTTAATAATTGTATGAGAAGCGTGATTAAAATAAATCGGGCAGTTAATAAAGGTGCTGCCTTCCCGCTAAAACGATCAATAACCATTTTATAAATGATTGCATTACAAATTACAACCAGTATGGCTAAATCACGATGGTAAGAAAATACTGAACCTACCTTCCCAATCCAGGTGTTTCTAAAGCCATAGGAATGAGATTTTGCAATTACATCTACTGCTTCTCTTACTTCAGTACCCAAAACAATTTGAACAATGCTAACGAGCAAAGTAAAAAGTAAAAATCCTTTTAACCACAGTATTCGGTACATGATTACTGATGGTTCTTTTCCTAATTGTTTTGCGTAGTTATAAGTGTATATGGAAATAGCCAAAATGACTATGGCCAAAAGCATATGTACTGTAACTACCCACTGTGCTAAATTGGTCGAAACCACAATAGAACCTAGCCAAGCCTGGTAACCCACTACAAATATATTCAGAATGCTCAGGAATATAATTCGCTTGGCAGTTTTTCTATACGTAAAAGAATAAATAGCTGTTAAAAGTAAAAACAGTCCAGCAAATACACCAGTTAAGCGATTCAAGTATTCCACCCAGGTTTTAGCTGGATTAAATTCTTCAGGAAGTGTAATGCTCTTATCATTCCTAATACGATCAGCCAGTGCAACCTTACCCATACTTTCCAGGTATTTGGCAAACTTTTCATTTTTCTTAATCCTTCCAGCTACATATTTTTCTTTATAGTTCGATGGAAGTTGAGATACATCGGTTGGTGGAATATAACGGTCAAAACATTTCGGCCAATCAGGACAGCCCATGCCAGAACCTGTACTGCGTACAATACCGCCGGCAAGAATAACCAATAGTGTAACTATGATGGTTATAAAGTTTATCCTAATGAAACGTTGTTCTGATCTACTGACCATATATCTTTTAAGATGAAAAGGGTATCCGGATAAGCAGAAACTTAATCAGATACCCCTTTTAAAATTGTATTAAAGCTTAGTGCTTATCTTAGTTTTCTTTAACAGGATTAGCCAATTCCCAATCTTGTTGGATTTTTTCCGCCTCCGCGTTTCCTTCAAAATCATGAGGCAAGTTCGAACTCATTGTTTGAGAGAAAGGTACGGTCTGAGGAATAAAATCAACGTCATGACCCGGTTTACTATAATCATATGGCCATCTGTAAACCGTAGGAATTTCTCCTGGCCAGTTTCCGTGGATATGCTCAACTGGTGCTGTCCATTCTAAAGTATTAGACTCCCAAGGATTTTGAGGTGCTTTTTTACCCTTAAAGATTGAATAGAAGAAGTTGAACAAGAATGCTACCTGAGCCAAAGCTGCAAAAATAGCTGCCCATGTCACAAAGATGTTTACGGTTAACCATTTTTTCATGAATTCGAATTCAGTGAAAGCATAATAACGACGAGGTACACCATCTAAACCTAAGAAGTGAAGTGGGAAGAATACCAAATACGCTGCGATGAATGTTAACCAAAAGTGTAAGTAACCTAATTTAGCATTCATCATTTTACCAAACATTCTTGGAAACCAGTGATAAACACCTGCAAGCATACCAAAAATCGCTGCAGATCCCATTACCAGGTGGAAGTGGGCAACTACGAAATAAGTATCGTGTAAGTTAATATCTAATGAAGCATTACCTAAGAAGATACCTGTTAATCCACCAGAAATGAAGAATGAAACTAAGCCAATGGCAAATAACATGGCTGGAGTGAAACGGATGTTACCTCTCCAAAGTGTAGCCAAATAGTTGAATGTTTTTACAGCTGATGGTACCGCAATGATTAACGTTGTAATCATAAACACACCACCTAATAATGGGTTCATACCTGTAACAAACATGTGGTGACCCCAAACGATAAATGAAAGTACCGTAATACCAATCAGTGAATAAACCATCGCATGGTAACCGAAGATCGGTTTACGAGCATTTACAGAAATAACCTCTGATGAAATACCTAATGCTGGCATGATTACGATATATACCTCTGGGTGACCTAAGAACCAGAATAAATGTTGCCATAAAATCGGTGAACCACCTTCGTTTGGTAAAATATCAGTACCCATTACGATATCTGATAAGTAGAAACTTGTTCCGAAACTACGGTCAAACACCATTAATACCACCCCAGCTACAAGAACAGGGAAAGATAAAATACCTAAAATAGCAGTAAGGAAGAAAGCCCAAATTGTTAACGGCATTTTCCAAAGGTCCATACCTTTAGTACGCATGTTCAAAATTGTACTCACATAGTTGATACCACCCATTAAAGATGAGGCTACGAAAAGTACCATACTTACCAGCCACAATGTCATACCCATACCTGAACCCGGCATTGCCTTGGCAACAACAGATAATGGTGGATAAACAGTCCATCCACCAGAAGCAGGTCCGGTTTGAACAAAGAATGAAGACATCATGATCACACAGGCCATAAAGAAAAACCAGTATGAAAGCATATTTAAGAATGGCGATGCCATATCTCTTGCTCCAATTTGTAATGGAATTAATAAGTTACTGAAAGTACCACTTAAGCCGGCTGTTAGTACAAAGAATACCATGATGGTACCGTGAATCGTAACTAAGGCTAAATAAAAATCAGGTTTGATACGACCACCTTCAGCCCATTTTCCTAAAAATGTTTCTAAGAAAGGGAAGTTTTGATCTGGCCAGGCCAATTGAATACGGAATAAAATTGATAAACCCATCGCAATTACGGCCATGATGATACCGGTAATTAGGAATTGCTTAGCAATCATTTTGTGATCCATGCTGAAGATATACTTCGAAATCAACGTCTCCTTGTGGTGACCGTGATCAGCGTGGTCGTGATTGTGTTCGTCGTGTAATGCTATTGTTGACATAATTCTTTTCGCTCCTGCTTAATATTATTTATTTAAAGCCATTTG
>SEDB01000198.1 GCA_004210715.1 Pedobacter sp. | reverse complement strand
GCATTCTCCGTATTTAAACTGAAGTTAGCAATGTTTAATACTGCTGTTAATGATCCAGACCAAGAGATGCTGTTTTTTTGCTCTAAATTTCCAAAAGCATTAGCAGTTTTCATTTCTCCGCGTAAGAAATCAGCCTGTAAACCCAAAGCTGGTAAAATTTGCTTTTTAACAAAAGCACCATAACCAATACTTTTAAACTCTCTTGCATCAACACTTCCACCACCTAAAAATGTATTTTGGCTTAAAATACCACCGTGAGCACCAACGCTCCATGTTCTTAGTGATTGTTTCCCGAATCTACCTGATGTAGTGGGAGTTTCCTGTGCAAATAATTGTGATGATAATCCTAATAAGGCAATCAACATTGTTGATTTTGTAAATTTCATGTTCATATGTTCATTTTTTTATACGGAGTACAACAGGGGGACCTATTAAATGTTTCAAAAGCGTTACAGAAAATTATACGCAAAAAAGTTGTATGTTTTATAAAATCCAATTATTTTATAGCAACGTAAATAGCAGGTTATTCGGATGGAACGAGAATGTTTGAAATAAACAAATAAACATCAAAATAGGACATCCCTCGGTTTCTTTCAATCACCTAGAACTGCTCATCAATTTGGGCAGCAATGTGCTCTCTATAACAGATCCTGAATTCGGAGATAAAAGGCTAAACCTGATTCTCTTCCCTGAAAGCCTATCTTGTTTGACGGATCGGGACCGCCTTATGTTAATATTGTTTGTTGTAGCCGTTCCTTATAGCAATTAACCAGCATACAGAAGATAAAAAAGAGCATGCGCTATAAATTCAGCAACTATGAAAATATAAATTTGCATTTTTGAAAACATCAGCCATACTTGGATGTTAAAATAGCATTAAAAGAAATCTAGAAGGAACGAATTTACAATATAAGCAGTTATTCTAATGGGGCATAGTTACGGGTTGATGAGCAGTGAGGAACTACTGAAAGTATATAATTTTAGCAAAATGGCCAATTCCGTTCACCGCGGAGAGGATGCGGTGATAGAGAGCGCAAATGAGGCCATGCTGAAAATATGGGGAAAGGACAGCAGCGTTATCGGCAAACCCCTGCTAGAAGCACTGCCGGAGCTACAAGGCCAGCCCTACCCTGACATGTTCCGAAAAGCCTGGCTGGAAGGTCATACCTGCTCTGGACACGGATCGCCCGCAGAACTGGAGATTGAGGGAAAGATCAGCACTTATTATTTTGATTTTGAATACCAACCCGTTAAGAACAGCGAAGGGAAAGTAATAGCGGTACTGAACACTGCAATTGATGTAACTGAAAGGGTTCTCAAAGAGCCAGCTATAGCAATAGCTGAAAAAACCAATCTGTCGCTTCAAAAGTCCAAGCATACGATTACGGCGTTGGAGGAAGCCAGAAGAGAGCTCCATGAACTCAACGCAGAACTTGAAGAACGTGTAGAACAAAGGGTCATCGAACTCGCTGAGAGCGAAGAACGCTTCCAGATTATGGCAGAGGGCACCGAACTACTGATTGCTGTTGGAGATGAGGAGAATAAACGGGTATATTTCAACCGGCGCTGGGAAGCGGTGACCGGAAAAAAGATGAAGGAACTGCTTGAAAAAGGCTGGGTAGATCTTATCCACCCGGAAGAAAAGCAGCAATTCATCAGTCGTTACCAAGAAAGTTTCAAGAAGAGAACGGTATTTAATATGGAGTTCCGAATGCCCGATAGTACAGGCGAATACAGATGGTATTTATGCCAGTGCCCACCAAGGTTCAGGTCTGACGGATCATTTGCAGGATATATCGCATCCTGCCTGGATATTACCATGAGAAAGAACGAGGAGATCAGGAAGAATGAATTCATCGGAATGATTAGCCACGAGTTGCGCACGCCGCTAACCTCATTAAATGGCTTCATCCAGATTATGAAATCGCGCCTGAATTCTATCGACCGCGATAATCTCGAAATGGCGCTGAACAAATCACAGATACAGATCAACAAAATGTCCAAGATGGTTGCAGGCTTTTTGGACATCTCAAGACTGGAATCGGGTGCTCTCGAGCTTCACCTGGAATCCTTTCAGCTCGCTGAACTACTTAAGGAAGTAATCGAAGAGCTCTCCTTTATGCACAGCACGCACAAAATCACCTTTAAATCAACCTGCAGCCTGAAGGTATATGCCGATCGAAACAAAATTTCCGCAGTAGTTTATAATCTAGTCGGTAATGCTATTAAATACGCTCCCTTGGGGAGTGATATCAAAATCCTATGCCGTAAAGAGCAGGCAGGTCTGCTGGTAAGGGTGACAGATCAGGGAATTGGGATAGAAAAACAGGAAAAGGAGAAGATCTTCGAGCAATATTACCGCTCTAAGGGCAGCCCTACAGTTTCCGGTTTCGGCATAGGACTTTTCCTCTGCAGGGAAATCATTACCAAACATGAAGGCAGCATTTGGGCAGAAAGTAAAAAAAACAGAGGCTCTGAATTCTTTTTTACCCTACCTGAATACGCTGGGTAATCGCCGCAAAAAAACTAAGGCAAGTATGTTTAGGAGAAATCCAAACCAGATAGACCACGATGCCTTTACCTAAGCAATAAAGAGGTTTTAATACTACCTTACGATTGCTCAACCACAGGTTGTATCATTTTTGTTAGGCCGCTAAAACATTGATTACCACTGCTTGTTATGGGTATATATCATTCCTTATATCATGGCTGAAAAGTTTAAAGTTACGGAAAATCATGTATCCTGAAAATGCTACTATTCAATAAGTGGCTTTTTTTATGTAATCACATTTTTTCCTCAACTTCATCCTGGAATCCGCAAACCCTTAAAGACTCAGATAAAAAAAAAAAATCCTTGCAATTTAAATAACGCTTTATAAACACACAAATACCAAAAATGGACATCAAATTCACCCAGCGACCTTTTTACGTAAAGACCATGTGCGTACTGGTCAGCCTGATTGCCTTAGGCTATCTGATCATTGTTGCCAAGGAGATATTATCACCTTTGGTATTCTCCTGCCTTTTTTCCATCCTGCTTTTACCGATGGCATCGTTCTTTGAGTATAAGTTAAAGCTGCCCAGAAGCGCAGCATCGATGCTTTCGGTTATTCTGATGTTGAGCGCTATCGGGATTGTACTTTACATCATTGGCTCTCAACTGAGCAGCCTGGCCAATGACTGGCCACAGTTCAGGGCCCAGCTCGATGTGACCGGACAGAACCTACAGCAATGGATTGATGCCCGCTTTCATATTGACGCCGCCAAGCAGCTGAATTATGTCCATTCAGCTACAAGCAAGGCATTGGCCTCCAGCACTACCGTTGTCGGTGCCACCGTACTCTCACTTTCATCGATCCTGCTTTTTTTGGTGTTTACTTTTATATATACCTTTTTCTTCCTGCTCTACCGGACGCTGATCATGAAATTTCTGATATCAGTATTTTTAGAAGAGAATAAAAAGATGGTCTTTGACATCATTGAGCAGGTACAATATATCATCCGCAAATATATCATCGGACTATTAATAGAGATGGCCATAGTTGCTGCTGCAGTCAGCATAGTATTTTCTCTTTTGGGCATCAAATATGCATTGCTGCTGGGCCTGATCACAGGTATACTGAACATCATCCCCTACATCGGGATTTTTGTGGCGCTGATCATCAGTACGCTGATCACCTTTGCTACCGCTACTATACTGACAAAGGTTTTGCTGGTGATTGCTACAATGGTTGTGATCCATTTGATCGACAGCAACATCATCCTTCCCATTGTCGTCGGATCAAAAGTGCGAATCAATGCATTGATCACTGTACTTGGGGTTATCATCGGAGAGATGATCTGGGGAATATCCGGCATGTTCCTTTCCATTCCGGTCATTGCGGTGCTCAAGATCATCTTCGACCGGGTAGAGAGCATGAAGCCCTGGGGGATTATCCTTGGAGATGAGGAGAAGAAGCAGAACCGACTGGCCAAAAAGCTGACTTTAAGGAAAAAAGTCTCCCCGGCTTAAGATTGTTATAAGCTCCATTAAAAAATAAGCCATCAGCCCATAGCAAGAAAAAAAATCGCGGCACGGGCTCAAAATCAAAACATTAGAACCAGTACCTCTGTTATAAATACATCATTTACAAAACAACAAACATGGACAAGTTAGAATTAAAAGGAAAATGGAACGAGCTTAAGGGCAAAGTAAAGCAAGCTTACGGAGATCTTACCGATGATGATTTAAAGCATGAGGAGGGAAAGGATGATGAGCTTTACGGAAGATTGCAAACCAAAACCGGAAAAACCCGCGAGCAGGTTGTAGATTGGTTAAAATCTTTATAAGAAAATCCGTTGCTACAAACAATAAGGCCATTTTCCCTGGAAAAGAGAAAATGGCCTTATTGTTTACCGGAGTTATCAAAAGATAAAGCCGTGTATATCTAGCTCATCAATCCATTGACCATGCCCATGAGCTCATCAAAATCAAAAGGCTTTGCTATAAATCCTGAAGCGCCCGCATCTGTTGCGATCTGGCGCCCTTCTCTGCTGGCAGATATGATGATTACCGGAAGATCTTTGGTGGCCGGATTTTTACGGATGGTCTTAAGTACCTGATCACCTGAGAGCACAGGCATCCAAAGATCCAGCAGGATCAGGTC
>SEDB01000197.1 GCA_004210715.1 Pedobacter sp. | reverse complement strand
TAGATATTGTTTCTTAAATATGGTCTTGGTTCATTAACAACAACTTTGTAAGCATTGTACAAATCAAAGTTTCTGTATTGACTTGGCAAACTATTTACCCAAACCCAACGTCCGCCATTTGAATATATGTACTGGCCAGATGGCACATTATAATAAGCGTCGATATCAGGGAAATAATAATAATCAACATGATCATATCCGGTTGGTCCCCAAACTGGCTGTGAACCAATATTTATATTTAAGCTAACCTGGGCTTTTGCATTGTTTATGCTGAATAATGAAACCATCAAAACTGCAGCAAATAATACTAACTTTTTCATAATCTTTTAATTAAGGTTTCTCTGTGTGTGTTAATTGTTGAAATAGACAGAAGCATTACACAGTAGTTTAATTGTGGCAATTCGTTTTAACATTCTTTAACTATATTTGCCTGCACAATACATTTAAAGGCATCATTTTTATATGAGTTTAGGTACAAACCAAAACAATTACGAACTCGTTTCAGGACTGGAAATTCACGTCCAGTTAAATACAAATACCAAAATATTCTCTGCTGATAGTGCTTCTTTCGGAGCCTTGCCTAATCAAAATATATCTACGGTATCACTGGCTTTGCCAGGTGCTTTGCCCAAATTAAATAAAGAAGTTGTGGCGAAAGCTGTTCGAATTGGACTTGCTTTAAATTGTACGATCAATCAAATCAACCATTTCGACCGGAAAAATTATTTTTACGCCGATTTACCAAAGGGATATCAGATTACGCAGGATAATCAACCTATTTGTGTAAATGGTTTTCTGGAAGTAGAATTGGCTGATGGCTCGACAAAGAAAATCGGAATTAATAGAATTCATTTGGAAGAAGATGCAGGCAAAAGCATTCATGATCAGGATGATAACTTTTCATTGGTTGATTTAAACCGTGCTGGTGTTCCACTGATCGAGATTGTAACTGAACCTGATATTCGCAGCGCTGAAGAAGCATCAGCTTTGCTTAGTGAAATAAGAAAATTGGTTCGTCATTTAAATGTGAGCGATGGGAACATGGAAGAAGGCAGTTTGCGTTGCGATGCCAATATCTCAATCCGTGAAAACGGAACGACAGAATTTGGTACGCGTTGCGAAGTGAAAAACCTAAATTCAATGCGTAACGTACGTAGAGCAATGGACTTTGAATTTGGAAGGCAAGTGGAAGTGATTTCAAATGGTGGAAGAATCATTCAGAGTACTTTAAATTTTGATGCAGATAAGGGTACAACATCGCCAATGCGAACTAAAGAAGAAGCAAACGATTATCGCTATTTCTCGGATCCTGATTTACAGCCGATTTATATCTCTGATGATTGGTTAGCAGAAATCACATCGGCGATGCCGGCTTTACCAAATGAAATTTCGAAACAAATGGTTTCAGAATTCGGTATTAGCAAAGCTGATGCAACAATATTTGCTGAAGATTTGGATTTGCTAAATTATTTCAATCAAGCTTTGTCAAGTGTTAATACCAAGAAAACCTTGATAAACTGGCTGATCGGACCGATAAGAGCCGTTTTAAGTGAAAAAGGAATAACCATAAGCAATTATAAAGTTAAACCTGAACAATTGGCTGCTACAATTAACTTGGTTGATGATAAAAAAATTACGCAACAAATCGCAATTCAACAATTATTACCAGCAGTTGAAAATACTGAAAACGTAAATATTGTAAACCTAGCACAATCATTAAATCTATTAATATCTGAAAATAGTGATGAACTAAGTGGTTTCATTGATGAAGTACTGGGCAAATTTCCAGCACAGGTTGAGGCTTATAAAAAAGGAAAAAAAGGTGTTCTAGGTTTGTTTGTAGGAGAGGTGATGAAATTGGCTAAAGGCAAAGCAGATGCTAAGAAATTAAATGAATTGATACTTGAAAAACTAAAATAATAATGAAATTAAGAAACTTAAGTCTGGTTGTACTAATTGCGGTTGCGTTTACCGCTTGTAAACCAAAAGATAGCTTTAATATTGATGGAACTTTTCAGAACCCTGGTACTGATAAAAAAGTTTACTTGTATGGAATGCAAAGTAGCCAAATGGTTGCTGTAGATTCTACTAATTTATCGGAAAAAGGAGAATTCAAATTTATTCGTAAAACGCCATCTGTAGATTTTTTCCGTGTTTCTATTGGCAATCACGAATTTATGTTAATTGCCAAAAATGGCGATGACATCAAGCTGGAAGCTGATTTAGCCGACAAAACAATGGCTTATAAAATTTCTGGCGCCAACGAGGTAGAAAAATTATCAGAATTAAACACAATTAGGAATAATTTTGCGAAGCAGGCAGAGAAATTACAGGCAGATTTTGAAGCAAAAGTATCTGCCCAGCCTCAAAACAGGGCTCAGATTCTGGAAGAAATGAGGCCTCAGTACCAATCCTATATCAACCAGTTAAACACACAGATTATCAAATTTGCAAAAGATAATAAAGGAACCTTAGCTAGTTTCTACGCCATGAATACTTTAAGTCCGCAAGAATATGAAGCTGAATTGGTAAAGTTTGCTGATGAAGTTAAAGAAGAGATTAAAGGAAATGCTACTGTAGATACTTTTGTGAAGCAAATGGCACTTTTAAAAACAGTTCAGGTTGGCCAAGTTGCACCTTCTTTTACCATGAATACGGCAGAAGGAAAAGCGATCAGCTTATCTGATTATAAAGGCAAGTATGTTCTGTTAGATTTTTGGGCATCCTGGTGTCAGCCTTGTCGTCAGGAAAACCCAAATGTGGTTAAAGCTTATAATCAATACAAAACTAAGAATTTTGATATTTTAGGAATTTCATTAGATACCGATAAGGCGGCTTGGTTAGGTGCAATAAAAGCGGATGGGTTAAGCTGGTCGCATGTTTCAGAATTGAAAGATTTCAATGGAGAAACAGTGAAAAAATACCAGGTACAGGCAATTCCAACCTCTTACATCATTGATCCATCCGGAAAAATTGCTGCTAAAAACCTACGAGGAGAGGAGTTGGAAGCATTTCTAGCTAAAACGTTACGTTAAAACAAACTCAATGTTAAACTAATTTAAGTGGTTAACAATTTCTTAACTTAGGCTTAACTAATAATTACATCATAGACAGTACTTTCGTAACAAATATTTAACTATGAATAACGCAGGTCAGAAAATATTAATTGTTGATGATGAACCAGATATTCTGGAACTGATTGAGTATAACTTAAAAAAAGAAGGTTATCAGGTATTTACCGCATCTAATGGTCAAGAAGGAATTACTGTTGCAAAAAAGGTTCATCCTGACTTGATTATTCTTGATATCATGATGCCAAAAATGGATGGAATTGAAGCTTGTCGTTTAATGAGGGCAATTCCTGAGTTTAAAAATACGTTCATGGTTTTCTTAACCGCAAGGAGTGAAGAGTATTCTGAAATTGCTGGTTTTAATGTTGGTGCTGATGATTACATTGCAAAACCAATTAAACCTCAAATAAATTCTGGCATACGATCGGCTTAAAAAAATAAAATCCGTATTTTTGCGGCACATTAATAATTTCGCAGTTTGAAGTACCCAAATTTTAAAGACCTTATTCTTTTCGAAGACAACGATTTCATCGTGATTAATAAACCTCCATTTTTAGCTTCACTTGATGAAAGAGGTGGTTCTGGAGAAACCAATGTGTTGCGTTTAGCTAAACAATATAGCGATGATGCACAGGTTTGTCATCGTTTAGATAAAGAAACTTCTGGCGCTTTAATTATTGCCAAAAATCCTGAAGCTTACCGTCATGCCTCTATGCAATTTGAGCGTAGAAAGGTCAATAAAACCTATCATGCTGTGGTGGATGGACATGTGATTTTTGACAAACTTTTAGTGGATTTACCAATTCTAAACGATGGCAATAAGAATGTAACCATCGATAGAGCAGAAGGTAAAAGAGCCGAAACAATTTTTGACTCATTAAAATACTACAAACATTATACACTGGTTGAATGTAAACCAATCACAGGTAGGATGCACCAAATCCGTATTCACTTGGCCACGCAACGTGCTGCAATTGTTGGAGATGATATGTATAAAGGAAAGCCCGTTTTTCTTTCTTCGATTAAGCGTGGTTACAGGTTATCAAAAGGAGAAGAAGAACAGCCTATTATGAAACGTTTTGCACTTCATGCCCGTCATTTGGTTTTCAAAGATTTGAATGATCAAGATGTGGTAATCGAAGCTCCATATCCAAAAGATTTCGCAACACTAATTAAGCAATTAGACAAATTTGATGCTTAAAAAATAAAAACAGAATAACATGTACATTCGATTTGTAAATTACCTTGATAAGATTAACCAATATAGAAAATCAAAAATATCAAACCGTAATTTCCTTATCATACTCGCCATTATAGTTGGTGTTCTGGCTGGTTTAGCGGCAGCTGCTTTAAAAAGTTTAACACACCACATAGAAGAGTTTCTTCAATCAGATTGGCATTGGAAATATAAATACTATTTATATTTCATCTTCCCGATGATTGGTATATTACTCACTGTTTTATATATCAAATACTTCATTAGAAAAAGTAAGTTTGAAACTGGCTTAACACCCCTGCTTTATGCAATTTCAAAAAAATCAAGCAGGGTAGAAGCACATAACATTTATTCTCAAATTATTACCGCTGCTATAACAGTTGGCTTCGGTGGATCGACAGGCTTGGAAGCGCCAATTGTAACCAGTGGTTCTGCAATAGGTTCCAATTTAGCTCGTGTTTTAGGATTGTCTTATCGAGAAATTACCATGCTGGTAGCTTGTGGTGCCGCCGCAGGTATAGCAGGAGCCTTTAATAGCCCTGTTGCTGGAATAGTATTTGCAATTGAAATATTGCTGCCCGAATTTACAATACCAGCTTTTATCCCTCTTTTATTGTCGGCTGCAACAGCTGCAGTAGTAGCTCGCATATTCTATACTCAACAGTTATTTTTTTTAGTAACAGAGGGATGGCAGATTAATGCGTTATTCTATTATGTCCTCTTGGCTGGATTAATCGGGTTGTTTTCAATTTATTTCACAAAAGCAAACTATGCCGTAAAAGGTTTTTTTTACAAAATAAAACATCCTTACACCAAGGTTATCGTTGGTGGCTTGATGCTTGGAGCTTTGGTTTTCCTTTTTCCAACATTGTATGGTGAAGGTTACATCACGATAAAGGGGCTTTTAAAAGGTGATTACCTAACGGTGATTAACAACAGTATATTTTCTGATTACAGCAATATTCCAGCACTTGTTGTGCTTTTTACAATTGTAACCATCTTTATGAAATCAATTGCTACCTTGGTTACTTTAGGTGCCGGTGGAAATGGAGGTACTTTTGCTCCCAGTTTAATTATGGGCGGATTGATTGGTTTCATTTTCGCATACGTGGTAAACTTATCTGGAATTGCGCATTTGAATGTATCAAATTTTATTGTTGCAGGCATGGCCGCTGCTTTAGGCGCCATAATGCATGCGCCATTAACAGGCATTTTCCTTATCGCTGAAATAACTGGTGGTTACATTTTAATGGTTCCGCTTATGATTACTACAGCAATTTCGTATGCCATTAATCGTGGTTCTCAAAAGCATTCCATCTATACAAAAGTGTTGGCCGATAAAGGCGAGCTATTATCCCATGAGGATAAGGATACCACTGTATTAAACCAGATGAAATTGAAATATCTGATCGAGAAAAACTACCCGGTGCTTGATATGGCTGATTTAATTTCATTAAGGATGAACGAAATCGTGCAGTCACATAAAAATATTTGTGCCGTTGTTGATGAAATAAGTGATTTTAAAGGTGTTGTTTATGTAGAAGAACTTTTTGGCGAGATGATAAAGGATAATCAAAAGGAAAGTTTAACAGTTTCGCATTTGGTTCAGCAAGCACCAATCACAATTAGTATTGGCGATGATTTAAAGACAGTATTACAGAAAATGGAACAAGAAAATGCCTGGGTTTTACCAGTTATTAATAGTGAGAACCAATACCAGGGCTTTGTTTCTAAAACAGCAATTTTTAATAAATACAGGGCTTTGCTGATGAGGCAGAATGATTATATGGGGTAAATTCTTTTTTGTTATCGTCATTCTGAGCTTGTCACATAACTTTTATGTATTTGCGTTCAACGGGCTCAACGTGACAGAACTCAAAATAAAAAAAGGGAATATTTAGTACCTTACAGCTCCAATTTATTCCCTTTTTCTATTTCAAACAATCTTTTACTCTGCTCTTTTCAAGCCAAACTTTTCAATTTTGCTATATAAATGACTTCTCTGAATATCAATTTCATCAGCAGTTTTAGAAACATTCCAGTTATTTTTTTCCAGCTTGAATTTGATAAACTCTTTCTCTGCATGGTCTTTATAGTCCTGAAAGTTATTGAAGCTATCGAAAGAAGATGACATACCTGAACCACTAACAGCGCCTGCAATTTGTGTACTTGTTGCGGCTCCTATATTAGTTCCACCACCAGGATTAGCAAAAGCACGAACATCATTTTCCGTGATTACTTTATCGCTTAAAATAATTAAACGCTCAATCATGTTATGCAATTCACGAACGTTGCCTGTCCAAGGCAAAGCTTGTAAAGCAGCCATACCGCCATCGTTAATTTTTTTAACAGGCATGCCGTAATCGTTGCATATACTTTCTAAAAAGTTTTGTGCAATTACCGGGATATCATCTGTACGTTCTGTTAAATGCGGAACATGAATATTAATTACATTTAGTCGGTGGTATAAATCCATACGGAAATTACCATCTTCAATTTCTTTTAATAAATCTTTGTTTGTTGCCGCTAAAACACGAACATTTACTTCAATCTCTTTCTCTCCACCCACACGCGAAATTTTATGTTCTTGCAAAGCACGAAGCACTTTTGCCTGGGCAGATAGACTCATATCGCCAATTTCATCTAAAAATAAAGTTCCACCGTTAGCTAATTCAAATTTACCAATGCGTTGCTTTACCGCTGAGGTAAATGACCCTTTTTCGTGGCCAAACAATTCACTTTCAATTAATTCTGAAGGAATTGCAGCACAGTTAACTTCAATAAGAGGACTATCGGCACGGTTTGATTTTTCGTGCAACCAACGAGCCACCAATTCTTTACCGCTACCATTTGCGCCTGTAATTAATACTCTGGCTTCAGTAGGGGCTACACGTTCAATGGTTTCTTTTATTTTAGAAATACTTTCAGATTCGCCTAAAATTTCGCGGGTTTTGCTGGCTTTGCGTTTTAAAACCTTTGTTTCGGTAACTAAATTACCACGATCTAAACCATTACGAACGGTAATTAATAAACGATTTAAATCTGGTGGTTTCGAAATAAAATCAAAGGCACCTTTTTTACTCGCTTCAATTGCAGTTTCAACTGTCCCATGACCGGAAATCATGATGAAAGGTAAATCAGGTTTAATGATTTGTGCCTGCTCTAGCACTTCCATACCATCCATCTTATTCATCTTAATGTCGCAAAGAACCAGGTCGAAATTGGTTTTTTTAATCATCTCGAGGCCATCGATACCATTATCGATATCTTCAACATCGTAATTTTCGTATTCTAAGATTTCGCGTAAGGTACTTCTTATCGCCCGCTCATCATCAATAATTAATAATTTGGCCATTTATTGTATTTATTCTAATTGTATTACGAATATATTACTTTTTAATTAATGTATAGTTTTTTATACAATGATTTCAGGCTATAAACGGGAAATCGACGAAAAGGTTTTAAAATTTTTGCTTAGAAAATAATAGTAAGAAATCCATCATTTTGATTATTTTCTTTTGAGAAAACTTTTGTAATTTATTTGGAAAACAATAGATAGAATTCCATCGGATATGCAGTCCTGCTGTGCATTGTAGCCCCCGATAAAAACCTGTGCTACAAGAAGCACACCGAATAAAAAATAGACAGCGGTTTAATCGGGGGCTGCCATTTCCATCAGGTTTATTTAATATGATTTTGTGAATGAAACATCATTTGGATATCGCTAATTCTATATTAAATCGTCATTTCGAGCGAAGCCATGAAATCTTTGAATATGTATTGCCTGGTTCAAAGATTTCTCTATTCCGCTGCGCTCCAATCGAAATGACGGA
>SEDB01000013.1 GCA_004210715.1 Pedobacter sp. | reverse complement strand
GGTGCCATTATGAAATTTGTTAAAATCCCAAGGTCTACATCTGCCATTCTAGAAGGAGAAAGTTTATTAAACGATGCTTCATCGCTGATCATTTTTCGTTTTGCTTTGGTAGCAGTTGGTACCGGGCAATTTGTATGGCATGAAGCCGCAGGAAGCTTTATCTGGATGGTAGTTGGTGGTGCTGCAATAGGTTTGGTATTGGCATGGATTTTTGTTCAGGCACATAAACGTTTGCCAACTGATGCCCCATCAGATATTGCCCTTACGCTTATTGAGCCATATTTTATGTACTGGGTTGCGGAACAGGTTCATAGTTCAGGAGTGATGGCAGTAGTGTGTGGTGGGCTTTATATGTCTGCAAAAAGGCTAATATTTTTAAACAGTGCCAGCCGAATAAAAGGCTATAGTGTTTGGGAAAGTTTTGTGTTTATTTTAAATGGAATTGTCTTCATGATCATCGGTCTTGAACTGCCAGAAATTGTAGGTGGAATAAGATCTGAAGGAATCTCTCTAGGTACGGCAATTAATTACGGTTTGCTGGTTACGGCGGTGCTGATCGGAGCCAGAATGATTAGTTCTTATGCCGCATTGGTGGCTACTACCATTTTCCGGCCAAGTGTTCGACCACATGCAACATCAAGAGTAAGACGCTGGATGATGCCGCTTTTATTGGGATGGACCGGCATGAGAGGCGTGGTTTCGCTAGCAGCGGCACTTGCCATTCCGGTTACACTAAATGGTGTTCCTTTTCCACATAGAAACCTCATCCTGTTCATCACTTTTGTGGTCATCTTATTAACCTTACTAATTCAAGGCTTAACCCTGCCCTATTTCATTAAACGTACACACTTTTTCGATGGCGTATTTGGCCTTGAAAATGAGGAAGCAACCAGGCTGAAAATGAAACAAGGCCTGAAACAACATGTTTACAACGAACTTAAAAGCAAGTATGAAAATGGTTTACAAGGAAACGAAAGAATAGAAAAAATACTAAAACAGTGGGAAGAGCGAGCTAAAGCAGCTGATGATAGCTGGATGAATGAGGATACTAAAACCATTTTTGTTGAACTTCTAAATAGCCAACGCGAATATCTTGTCGAACTCAATAAAGACCCAAAAATCGATGAAGAAATCATTCGCCAGCAGTTGTATCAAATTGATCTGGAAGAAGAAAGATTAAAAATTATATAAAGATATTTATAAGATTAAGTTGCTGTATTTTAAGCAATTATTAAATTACTCTTTAAAGTTAATCATTTGAAAATGATGTATTTTTCAATTGATTAACTTCTAAGTAACATAGCTTGTCACCGAGTCTATTTAAAATCAGGAACTTCAAAAATGAATCCTCCAAATAAAATGTATGCCCATAACAATGTCCAAAATATATTGAACAGTTGAGCAACACCAAATACTACAGCAGGCTTTCCTTCCTGAAGTTTAATTAGCGATGAAAGTTTTGCTTCCATACCGATTGATACAAACGCCATAGCAAACCAAACTGTTCGTAAACCACTTAACGTTGGAACAACTGCTTTGGAGGTTTCAGCAGATAGCAGAAATGAAAATATGAGCGAAGCAGCAATAAAACCAATTACGAATTTTGGAAAACGCTCCCAAACAATTCCAATCCCATTACTTTTTTGAACAGTAACTTCTCCCTTTTCATTTTTAGGTTTTTTGTAGGCCCACCATATTGCAATAAAGAAAGCGGCAACCCCAATAAAAACATTTTGAGAAAACTTTGCAATAACGCCAGCTTTGACAGCAATTGGCCCAATTAAATCTCCCGCAGCGGTTACCGTTGCCGTTGTATCGAGCGTTCCACCTAGCCAGGCACCGCCAACAACTTCAGGAATATCAAAAAATTTTACAGCCCAAGGTTGCAAAATCATCATCGGAATAGCCATAATCAATACCAATGTGGTTACATAAGATAGTTTTCGCTTATCTCCATTAATAGCTCCTGCTGCAACAATAGCAGCCGAAACACCACAAATAGATACCGCTGAGGCTAAAATTACGCCAAATTCATCATCAACTTTGAGTTTTCGGCTTAGCCACATGGAGAAAAACCAAACTGCACTAACCACCACAATAGCCTGTAGAATTCCCGGCAAACCAGCTTTTACCAAATCGGCTGAAAGGATAGTTGTTCCTAAAATGACCAAGCCAGTTTTAATGTAAAATTCTGACCGAACGGCTTCTTTTAACCAAAATGGAAGCTGTACCAAATTGCCGAGTAAAATACCGATTAGCAATGCAAATACCACATATTCCAAACCGTAATAAGAAACGTTTTTATTCCCTCCAATCAGGAATGAGAAGATTGAAACAACATAAATAAAAGTAAAACCAAGAATGAATCGCTTAACCTTCCCTCCTGAGAAAGCAATTGCGATAGTTGCTAATGAAAGAAACACTCCCCAAACGCCTAATATTTTTAAAATGTTATCTGCAGAAAATATTTTTTCTGAAAGATCATTGAGTGTTGCCCATTTGTAAACAGGTAGATCAATCTTATGACCTAGCCCATAAAGATAAACCACAGCAGAAATCAATAGTCCACCTAAAATGACAGCCCACCAATCTTCCGTAAGATGGCTTAAAAAAGATTTCTTTTTATCAATTTGATCATGGGGAATAGGCTGTTGATCATCCAAAGGAATAGACATAGAATGTTTTATTGAAGTTTATTGCAAGATTAATTTAATTTGACTACTGCTGCCGTAACCATCAGTTGACCAAGATGGCGCATAGTGTGTTCCGCTCCGTGAAAAAGCAAACCCAAAACCGTTGAAGGTAAACCATCTCTGCCGATCCCTCTAAATTCAGTTAGTGTATTTACATCTGTTTCACGAAGTTGTTTGATTGCTTTTACAACTTGTTGGTCAAAACAATCTACCAGTTGCTGAACAGCGTAACCTGAAGTACTATCACTTCCTTCTTCTTCCAATTGTTCAAACTGATACGAAGTTAATGCTTCTGCCCTGGCATAAGTAAAAACACGGTCTAAAACACCAGCTAAGTGCTGTAAATGAAAACCTACTGAAGCCATTCCGGCAGGTTTAATCCACAGAAGTTCAGACGGAAAACCAGCTAAATAATCATGCAATTCTTCCTGCGCTTGTAAAATTGCATGCCCAACCGGTTGCAATAAAGGTTCAAGATCAGGTAATGGTCCACGTTGCCAAACTTCTAACTTTGCCATATTTTGTTTTTTCTTATAGCTAATCTATGAAATTGAGTGCAAGCCTGAACCATATCAAACGTTAATTTTACAGACTTGATTTCAATTTAATCAAGTCTCCATTGCTGCAAACCTTTCTGTACACTCGGAATCTTTTTTTCCAGCTCCGTTTGAAGATCTTCTGAAATATTTAAGAATTCAAATGCTTCTTTGCCATTGGAAAGTTTTAATTCTCCTCCTGCCAATGCTATCCGCTGAATGAGATCCTTCCCTAACTCATGTTCAATTAAATTACGTATTGCCTTATTTTTTAAGTTGTTTTGAAATTGTCCAATTGTAGCCATAATCTTTAAGTAGTTAATTTATGAGACAAATGTATTAAAAAAATAAAAAGACTACAAAATCTATAGACATTATATTTTTTATTCTATCTTTGGCTTATCATCTATTAAGAACCTAGCTGTTTTATGCGATTCTTTTATATTTGATCACATAGTCATGTGGCCGAGTGGTTGAGGTACAGGTCTGCAAAACCTTTTACGGCGGTTCGAATCCGCCCATGACGTCTACTAAGAATAAATTATGAATACATTGCAAGGAACATTTGCCTTGGTAACCGGAGCAAGCAAAGGATTGGGCAAATCGATTGCAATGGAATTGGCTAAGAAAGGCTACCACCTTTTATTGGTTGCTCGATCGGAAAATGAACTGTATAAACTGAGTGAGGAGATACAAACCAATTACGGTGTAACGGCCGTCTATTTTTCTATTGATCTGTCACAAAGCACTTCCGGAAAGAAAGTAAGTGACTGGGTAGAAAAAAATGACTTCCCCGTATCGATATTGATTAATAATGCCGGTTATGGTTTGTGGGGCAGATTCGATGAGCTATCCCTTACGGATCAAATCGACATGTGCCACTTAAATATGGATGTTTTAGTAGAACTATCCTACTTATTAATTCCCCGCCTATCCAAATCTAATAAAGCCTATATTTTAAACGTTTCAAGCACAGCAGCCTATCAAGCCGTTCCAACATTAGCAGTTTATTCCGCTACGAAATCATTTGTACTTTCATTTAGCAGAGCGATTCGATATGAACTAAAAAACAGTTCAATAGCTGTAAGTTGTTTAAGCCCAGGCCCTATTGATACTGGTTTTGCAAAAAGAGCAGGACTTGACGCATTTAGCAAAATGGCCGAAAAATTTAATATGAGACCAGAAGATGTAGCGAAAGCTGCTCTAAAAGGGTTATTTTCCAATCGATCAGAGATTATACCTGGTGCAAGTAATTGGATCAGTGCTTTTGCCAATAGAATCTTAACAAAAGCTTTCATCGAAAAAATGGCAGCCGGAATTTATAAAACCTAAAAAATATTTTAAAAATATAAGGCTTCATATTCTTTGGAATATTAAAAAAATGTTACGTTTGTATTAAATACTACTAAATCTATAGATTATGTATAATAAAACAATCTCGTTTTATTTCATTTCAGCACAGAACCACTCGCGAATGCGAATGTGCTGTTGTTGTGCATAATTTCTTCATCCAACCAATTCATAATTTCTTTACCTAAACTTTTGAACCATGGCTTCATCGTATCCAACCTTTACCCTATCTGAAAAATTAACTAGCGAACAAATTGAGTTTTTCAATACACACGGCTTTATTCATTTCAAGAATTTTATTACAAAATCAACCGTATCGTCTATCATTCATGCTTCAAAAGAGGTAGAACGAAACTGGGTTGCCAATGATATTAAAAAAGTTAATGGTGTACCCATTAAATATGGCAAAGATTTAGATGGAGAAAAAATTGTTCAGCGTTTTGCCTTTATCAACCAGCAACACATGACTTTAAGCGGCTTGCTTTTAGATCCGCGTATTACTGCTTTGTTACCACTAGCTGGAACAGGATCACGTTTAGGTACTGAAGAGAAAGATGGAATGGTTTTTAATCATTACATCAATGGCCCTGACAGTAGTTTTAGCAAGATGGGTTGGCATACCGATGGTTTACGTGATATTTTTTATGGAGGAAAACTAAATCCAATGCTTAATGTAGGCATTCATTTAAGCACCCAAAAAGAAGCAAACGGTGGATTGAAAATTATTCCCGGAACACATAAACAGAGTGTTTATCAAATGCTTTTCCGTAAAAAATATTTTTTAGATAATAAGGCTGATAAAGATGAAGTTTCGATTTTACCTGAAGCTGGCGATTTAACCATCCACGATGGCAGGTTATGGCATCGAGTTGCTGAGTCCTCCATCCGTGGAGAAGAAAGCCGTAGAAGAGTGATCTATATTCCAATTATTGCTGGAAAATATGCACCAAAAAATGAAAATAGTCCAACAGTTTTTTATCAGCGTTTTGCTGGAATTGTAAAATAAATATATGGTGTTTATCTTAATATTCAGCTACTTGGCCAAAACCGGGAAACTCAAAAAACAGGTTGTAAATTTTAAAGCATTTCAAAAACGAATTGGTGCAAGAATTTTCCGTCCTGAAGCCGCCATTGTTATGGGATGTATTATTTTATTGAAAAACGTTTGATGAGCGATATCCAAAGTCAGCGTGAAAAAATTTTTGCAGATCGGAAAAGAACGAATATCCTCAAAAATGGCGAACAGCGTTTCATTCATTTTCTATTGAAACGCGTACCAAAATTTGTAACACCGAATATATTGACAGGTATTGGTTTATTGGGATCAGGTATAGTATTTACCTCGTTTTTACTCGCAAAATATGGTAATCGGTACTTACTTCTTATCAGCATAGCTGGGCTTTTCATCAATTGGTTTGGCGATTCTTTAGATGGAAGACTTGCTTATTATCGCCAAACACCTAGGAAATGGTATGGTTTTGCACTCGATATCATTATGGATTGGGCGAGCATTGTTCTAATTGGTTTAGGCTATTATGTTTACGCAGCAGAACAAGCAAAATTCCTGGCATTCTTATTCGTTGTTTTTTACGGCTGGTCGATGCTCATTTCCTTGCTACGTTATAAAATAACTGACGTTTACCGAATTGATTCCGGAGTTTTTGGTCCTACAGAACTTCGAATAATTATATCGCTGATTATTTTTATTGAGGTTTTATTTCCGGGATCGATTATTTACGCTGCTATTTTGATAACCATTACTTTGCTTGTGGTAAACATACTAGATACGGTTCAATTACTAAAATTTGGAAATCAACGTGATGGAAAGGATAAGCGAAATGATTAAGACAAAATCAATCAAAGTTTTTCTAAAAGCCCAACTTTCAGCCTTTTCAGGAGGTGTTACGGATTATGGAATGATGATTCTTTTGACAGAAAAACTAGGTTTCCACTTTACATTTTCCATTCTGATCTCAGGAACATTTGGTGGCATAGTTAATTTCTGTATTAACCGATATTGGGCATTTAAAAATGAATCAATTTACACCGCAACAGCGAGAAGTCAATTCTTACGTTTCTTTGGAGTGGTATTGGGAAGCATTACACTAAAATCTGGCGGAACTTACCTCCTTCACCAAAATTTCAATTTAGATTACCGCATTGGAAGGTTACTGACCGATAGTTTCGTTTCTTATGGATTTAATTATCCTTTAATGAAGTTATGGGTATTTAAAACCGAATCGAAAAAACAAAGAAAATCAATCGTAAATGAGATTAGCGCCAATGCTGTTTAAAAGGAGTTACATAAATATCTGCGTTCTGTTTATTTGTGGCTTAATGGCAGGTAAAGTTTGTGCGCAAATTACTGACCCATCTCCAATAAATTTCCCTACTCCTAAAAATGTAGATCATATGTTGTTCTATTTACAACGCGATCCAAATACCAATACACTCATTTATGCACTAAATCTTCAAGGAAATGGAAGTATTAACACTACAAACCCAGTTTCCATTTATTGGATTCGATATGGCGAGCACGGCGAAAAAAAAGAATTAGGTTATATCCAGAAGAAATTCGCTTACGGTTTGAGTACTAAGGAAATTGCAAAAGATAAATTTGAATTGAAATTTGTTTCACACAAAGCATTACCGCTATATCTCAGCAAAGTCGATCAAAAATATATCGTAACCGTGACCGTTGAGAATAAAAACATACGTGTTAACCGAATCTTTCTACGAATTGTTGGTGGTTCATTTTGGTTACCAAATGTTCGGTATGCTTTAATAGAAGGCACAGACATGGCAACTGGCAAATCTACAATTGAAAAAATAAGTGTGAAATAATAACTAAACTACTGGACTACCCATTTTTTTTAGCATGCGATAGTGAGATGCCAATGCTGATGTAAACGTATCATTTTCATGGTAAGGGATACCGAACTCTTTGGCAGTTTGTTTCACTATAACTGATATCCAACCATAATGAACATGGCAGATTTTTGGAAATAAATGATGTTCAATTTGTCGATTTAAACCGCCTAGAAAAAATGCAGCTATGGGGCAATTTGTAGCGAAGTTAGCTGTTGTATGCATTTGGTGCTCAGCCCAAACTTCTTCCATATTGCCCGCATCATTTGGAATTGGAAAAGATGTTCCTTCAACCACATGAGCCAACTGAAAAACCAATCCCATCGTTACACCCTGTGCTATGTGCAATAGAACAAATCCAATTAGTACTTGCCACCAGGCTAAATCTAATACCAAAACCGGCACTACAATGAATAGGAAATAGTAAAGAAATTTATAAAAAAACAGATTAAAATACTCTATTCCAGGATGAACATTTTCTCTTGCCCCTATCCTTTTCTGGAAGAATTTTTTGTAATCTTTCCGAAGCACCCAGGAAATTGATGCTAACCCATATAACGGAAAGGCATACCATTGTTGAAAACGCTGATGCGGTTTTAATTCATCCTCCTTACAAATACGAATCAAGCCTGGCGCAATTTCAATATCTTCATCATGGCCAGGAATATTCGTATAAGTATGGTGCACCACATTGTGTGTAATGTTCCAAACATAGGGACTAGCGCCCAACAAATGAAAGATCATTCCTAATAACTTATTAACTTTTTTGCTCGATGAAAAAGATCCATGAATGGCATCGTGACATACATTAAAGCCTATAAATGCGCAAACTATGCCCAAAATTAAAGTTAGTGAAATTAAATAGCCCCAACTTAAGCCAGAAAGCAAAATAGTGGTATAAAGGGTTATAAAAAGACTTAAGAAAATTATCGTTTTCATCCACATGAATGAATTTGCGTTAATTTTTAACCCGCGGTTTAAGAACCCCTCATTAACTCGCAAACGAACTTCTGAATAAAAACTGGCTTTGCCTGATGCTGGGAATTTTGTAATGACTTTCATATTTCTCGTTTACCTACCCGCTGCACAGGGGCGATACTCCGAGTTCATCAAGATGCGCATCCTTTTTTGGATTGCGTGTAAATATATGAACGTAATATGAGATAGTTTGGATTTACCAAAAATTTAATGGTAAATAAGATTAAATTTAATTTTGTTGCAATTCATTTCTAGATCTGACCAAATCAGAAACATCAGTGGCAATAATCATGATGGAGTTAATAGTTCCTCTATCGTTTTTGAGCGGTTCGTAAATAAAATTGAAATAACAATCCGTTATTTGTCCTTCTTTTTCCAACACGGCTTTCGCTTCTTTACCCACATATCTTTCTCCTGTGGTATAAACACGATCGAGAATCTCAAGGTAAGGCTGCCCCTTTAATTCTGGTAAACCATCTGCTAATGATTTGCCTATAACCGTTTTATCTTTTCCCCAAAGTTGTAAAATTAAGTTATTTGCCAATTCAATTTTAAGCTGGCGATGACGTAAAATTCCAAATGCTATTGGAGCTTGCTCCAAAAAACCACTAATTTTGGTTTTAGATCGAGATAAACTCTTCCCCAATTGAAAAGTAGCTGTAAAAGCCTGACTGAGTTCTTCATGAGCTACATTCAAATCTTCATACAACATTTCAAGCTCAGCTCGGTGTGTTTCAATTTCCTGTTTAAATTGTTTAGTTTGCTGCTTAACTGTAGAATATTCTTCTAATAAAAAAAACTGCTCGACAAAGTTTTTAGCAACAACGTCTAATATATCTATAGCTTGCCGTTCCAAACCATCAGCACTAATATCTTTCATTACCAATTCGCCGAATATATTTTCGAAATCATCGATAAGACTTACAACAACATATTTTTGATTTGAACTATAGGCAGGAGTTAACCCATCCTCATAAAAATTTATTTCTATAATTTGGGAGTTGAAGACACTTTTTAGAAGTGAAACTGTTTGTTGTATTAAATCATCCTTTTTTAATTTGAAAAATTCGTTTTCGTTTCTGCTCATTGATTTCATAAAACATTAATATAAATCGTTTTAATTAACGAATACTTAAGCTCCAGATGAAACAAATGTAAATAAAATCCAAACTCTTTAGGTAATAATTCTGTTGTAAAAACTCGGCACTGTAGTAAAGCCCAAACAACTGATAACAAACAACTTACAAGAGTACTTATTTTTATAACTTTTGACATTGGGTTAGTGTTTATTATTAAAATCCAATATCATGTATTCGAATTATGTCCTTCATGCGTTAAGGGTAAAATTACTTGAGAAAATTGGTTCAAATCAACTTGCACCGGGCGATTGCACAAAAATATCGATCGAAATTTTCTTGAATACGGGCCACTATGTAAGTAAATCAACTATTATGCGTATTTTTGGTATCTCTACCAATTTAGCAGACTCCTCTGATTTTGTAAAAAATACCATCAGTAATTTTTTAGGATTTAAAGATTGGGATACATTACAAAAAATGATTGTTAAGGATAAATAACAAAGAATAGATCCTTGAAAAAAACAAAAAAAATAGGGTTTGGCGGTAGTTGCCATTGGTGCACTGAGGCTATATTTTCATCGCTAAATGGTGTTAAAACTGTAGAACAAGGGTGGATATCTTCGCTAAATGATGATAATGAATTTTCTGAGGCCGTAATTGTAAATTATGATGAAGATATTATTCCAATTGAAAACCTTGTAGAAATTCATTTAAATACTCATAGTTGCACATCTGAGCATGTATTGCGAAACAAATATAGATCCGCTGTTTATGTTTTTAATTCTTTTCAGGAAAAAGAATGCTTACAAATAATCAAAAAACTACAGGCCGATTTTAATCAACCAATTATTACTAAGGTGATTTCATTCGATAAATTTAAGCTCAACCATGATCATTATTTGAATTATTATTACAACAATCCGGATAGGCCATTTTGCCAAAATATTGTGAATCCAAAACTCCAAAAACTTATTTCTTTATTTCCCAATGTAATAAACACAGATAAAATGACATCAATCGAGAAACTTGATGAACTATTACCAGAAATAAAAAAGTTTTAAAAATGATGTTGAACAAGTTGGTGAAAAATCTAAAATTGAGTCCCATAATTAACTTTTTTTTTGCAATCTTTGCCACTTGCAACACATACTTTTTGTATAAGTTCTACCAAACTAAAGTTAAATTCATAAACTTCGGTTTATCCGTCAATTCAGAACAACTGAATACACATCCTGCTTAAAATAAGGATTACAAGACATATTAAAATTTCGTTAGCATGAGCAAGTTTTTGTACGGCATTGATTTTGGGACAACCAATTCGGCGCTTTCTATTTACGATGAGGAAAAAAAGGAAATTGTAGATACCATTTCCATCCCTTCATTAATTTATTTTACTGAGACCAAAAGCTTAATTGATAATGAAAGCCACATTGTTGGCGAAAAAGCCATTGAAGGTTATTTGAATGATGGAATGAAGGGACGTTTTATTAAATCAATTAAACAGATATTATCCCGCACAACTTTTACTGAAACCCGAATCCACAATAAAAGATACACTGCAGCCGATCTGGTAACTTTAATTCTTAAAGATTTAAAATTTAAAGCAGATGAAATTATTGGTCAGAATTGTAACAAGGCAGTTATAGGCCGACCAGTTTTTTTCGACGATGATAACACTCAAAAAGATACCTTAGCACAAACAAGATTAAAGAAGGCTGCTGAAAATGCTGGTTTTAGCGATGTTCGTTTTCAATTTGAACCCATAGGGGCTGCTTTTGCTTACGAAAAAACAATTACCAAAAGAGAACGTGTGTTAGTAGCAGATTTGGGTGGAGGAACAACAGATTTTACCTACCTAATACTTGATCCTGAAAAGGTTGGAAGCAAAGACCGGAAGAATGACATGATTGCTTCAGGTGGAATTTACATTGGTGGCGATAGTTTAGATTCAGCCTTTATGTGGGATAAAGGAACCCCCTATTTTGGAAAAAACACCACCTATGAAGCTACACCCGGTAAAGTTTTAAATGTTCCTAAATCACTTTTTGCCAATATCTGTACCTGGGATAAAATGAACTTTTTCAATGGATTAAAAATTCAAAAAGAAATTGAAGAGTACTATTATTATTCTGGCAATGATCCAAAATTTAAAAATCTGATTACACTTATAGAAAACAACTTAGGATATTCTTTATTTAGATCAATAGAAAAGACTAAAATTGAATTATCCGAGCTACGAATTTCTAATTTTGAATATGCTAATTTAGGAATTGAAATTGATGAAAATATTTCTCTAGATCAATACAATAGCATAATTGAGAAAGATGTAAATAAAATTGAGACATATCTTAATCAGTTTTTGGAAACACATCAAATTAAGCCTTCTGATATTGACTGTCTATTTTTAACGGGTGGCACATCAATGGTGGCAGCAATACAGCGGTTATTTAAGCAAAAGTTTCCCCATATCCCTTTAAATTCGGGAGATAATTTCAAGAGCGTAGCTAAAGGTTTAGCTTACAGCGGTTACCTTTTTGAAAACTAAAATGGAGTTTATAAAATTTACGAGATAAATACTGAATTATAACCAAAAGCGGAATATTTTTTCATGTTTGGTCAATATTTATTTATTTTAGCACGAATTAATGCGGCTGATAAAAATATAAAGCAGTTAGCAATACTTTACGCGTATGGCGCTTATGCAAAATATGTTGTGAGGTACGGAAAACCTGGTTTTATAAAAGAAATTATGTCACTATGATCAACATTTCTTTGCTAGCCGCATTAATTTATTTTAATTTAAACTGTTGAATTGATTAATTGACATCCCTTTATACCTCTTAAAAGAAGAGTTGAAATTAGATGTTTGCTCAAAGCCCAAAATTTTTGCAATTTCATCAACCGAATAGTCAGAATGAATCAATAAAACTTCTGCTTCTCTCATAATTCTATCTTTAATCATTGCCGACAAACTTTTCCCCAATATCTTATCTAAAAATAAGTTGAGTTTCCGTGGACTTAGCCCCATCCCTTCTGCATAAAACTTAATGGAGCGCTGGTGCTTATAAAATTGCTCTAAAATAGCCCTAAAACGAAATACTTGCTGCAATTCATCCAATGAAAGTGCCGCTAGATAACCATCTAAATTTGCAGTATAACCTAAAAATAATGATAAATATTGAGAAAAATAGGCGACATCTCGATTTGCATCTACTTCTTTCCTTAGCTGTTCAATGAGGCTATAGGTTTTTCGTAATTCACTTTCATTAAGATCTCTATAGGAAAGTTTTAAAAAAAGGTTTTTCGCCAACGGATCAAGATGTTGTAAGAGAAATTCTGCATATAAAACACTGCTAAAAGTTAACCAATATGCAAATTGTATTTCTCCATCAATTCTGACAAGGCCTTCTTCCGGTATAAAAAAAATACGCCCTTCGAGTAGCTGGTAATCGCCAGAATTCATGTGAAGAGAACCATTTGCTTGTTTTATCACCAAAATACGCATTGGGTAAGCAGCTGGTAAAGCTTTTTCGCGTTTAAAAACCCCTTTAATAATCTCCAGTTGTATCATAGAAACTTAGATAGCAGAGGTTGCTTTCATATCGTGATAAATCATAAAATGTTTATACAAGCTTATTCGCACAATTTGGTGATCAATACCAAAAAAGATGAAAAATTGAGTCAAAGAATATATATCAATTTAACAACTTCCCTTATACTAAACCATTAGATTGCTTTCAATTTTATTAATAATTTTCGGTAAACATAAATAATTATATGCTAATCTTTTTGCCGAAAATCGGATAAATTGTAAGATTTAAGCGACAATATAGCGCAAAAAAAAGCAAGCTGATTATTCGGCTTGCTTTTTTTTGTTACGAAAAACTTTAGGACTTTAATACAGTAACTCCAACTACCTCGACCTTACTATTAGAGAAATTGAGATCAAAAACTACAATATTTTGGGATTTAATCTTATCTACCAAACCCTGAGATGAAACTACCAGATCAGGTCCTCCGTTTGAGGGAGTAATTAAACCAAATCCTTTTTCATCATCGTAATACTTTACAGTACCAAGTCTCATATTAAAATCTAAACTAGTTTAACATTAACAGCATTTACACCTTTTTTTCCTTGAGTTACATCGAACTCCACTTGGTCATCTTGATTAATTTTATCAATCAATCCTGTAATGTGCACGAAGATTTCTTCTCCGCTTTCAGACTTAATGAATCCAAAACCTTTGGATTCATTGTAAAATTTCACTGTTCCTTGCATTTAATTTAGAAAGTTTAGACTTTATAAACATAGCAGATTCAAAAAAGTTTAAGAAATGAAATAGATTTTACTCTTAGTTTTATAGATAAAGAGTATGTTATAGTTGTTTAACAGAATACTGCTAAAGAAAGTAATCAAAATTGATATGTACATAAAGAATTTTTCAACTCTTTAAACCCATTATTACAATATTTAAAATTAAATCTTTTTGCTTGCAAAAATAATCCAAAAAACAGTTATTCCACTCAGCAAGAAAATAACTCCCAAAATAAAATTCATTCTGTCATCCATTTTGGTAAACTACAAAAAAAATGATGACATTCAGATGATTTTAATGAAATACAACTTATAGGTTTGGCTTTATTGAATTAAGATTTAATCCTAAGTAACTAAAGGAATAAACTGATGGTTATATGAAGATAATTCAATTTTAGCTATAAGCTAAACAGCATTAGTTAAAATTCTTTTTGTAAGCTTTTTTTTTGCTACACCTACAATATTTTTTGCCACTGTTCCCTTTTTCGTTATGGCAATTTCGAATTCTACAGAACTGCCGATATACAAACCTTTTGCTTTACAATCTGATATATCGAAATATATACTTTGGATCACCAGCTCCTGAGAAATCAACCCAAAGCCTCTTTGTTTATTGTAAGCCGTTATTACACCAACCATAATACTAATTTTAGAGCATTTATAGATTAAATCTAATTAAGAAAATATAAAAGCTTTAACATAGTAGATAATCGATCGTAATAAATAGATATGGTTTACTTTTAAGTTGATAGCTCAAAAATCTTGGTAATTAAACTTAAAAGCCTATTAAATTTATAGAGATATAGAAATTAATAAAATAACTAAAACTTTAGCCTAATCCCAAACGTTTCACTAGCAACCACTTAAAACCATTCCCATGAAAAATATAAGCAAGAAAAGTTCGACTAAAGAACTAAATGAAGTAAAAGAGGGCGATATTATTAAAGATGATACCGGAAAAAAGGGAGAAGTTCAAGATATTGAAGTTTTGAATAGGAAGAAAGAAACACAGTATTATTATAAAATAAAGAACGACGGAACCATTCTCGTGATCAAATAAGAATAAATTAAACCTAAATAGATGTTTTTGTTCCTAATTATTTAAAGATATTTGCACAAAGTTTAAATACTCATGCAAAATATTAAAAACATCATTTTTGATTACGGAAACGTAATTTTCGACATTGATTTCAGAATTGCTCAAGCCTCTTTTCAAAAAATCGGCATAACTGACATAGAAAATTTCTTTGCCCACAAAGGCCACAATCAACTATTTGATGATTTTGAAACCGGAGCTATAACTCCGGCAGAATTTAGAGCAGGAATTAGAAAAGCTGCAGATAAACCCGAGCTTACTGATGAACAAATTGATGAAGCCTGGAATAGTTTACTGATTGGAACCCATCAACAAAATCATAATTTGTTACTGGCGGTTAAAGAGAAATACAGAACTTTTCTATTAAGTAACAACAATGAAATCCATTACGATTGGATTATCAATTACCTCAAAACAACTTTCGAGCTAAACAACTACGATGATTATTTTGAGAAAGCTTATTTCTCTCAACACATGAAATTGCGTAAACCTAATACCAATATTTTTGAGCAAGTTTTAAAGGATAACAACTTAAATCCTGCGGAAACTTTGTTTATTGATGATAGTCCTCAGCACATTGAAGGCGCCAAAAAAGTTGGCTTAAATACGCTTTTGATGACTGAAAAACCTGCTCAATTAGAGTCGTTTCTAAAAGCTAACGGAATTTTATAAATTAAGGTTATGGCAGAAAAGAAATACAAATCTCTGAAAGAATTTTATCCATATTATTTAAGTGAACATACCAATACAACTTCTCGAATCCTTCATTTTATTGGAACTGGGTTAGTAGTTTTGGCTTTTTTCACTGGCTTTATGTTTCACAATTGGCTTTTCTTTTTGGTTATGCCAGTTTTAGGATATGGTTTTGCCTGGGTTGGGCATTTTTTCTTTGAGAAAAATAAACCTGCAACTTTTCAATATCCTGGTTACAGTTTAGCCAGCGATTTTATTCTTTTTTATGATTTGCTAACTGGAAAACAAGGATTTGTAGTGAAAAAAAATTAATTTATAAACCGTTGGTTGAAACCAACGGCAATGAATTAAAAGCATAATGTTCTATTAGCAATTCATTGCAGACTGCTTTAGCTGCATGTTTATTTTATGCAATTAGCGGCTTTAGCCAAAAACTTTGTTCTTAAACCAATTATCATTTCAAACCTTTGGTTGAAACCAACGGCAATGAGTTACAAGCATTATGTTTTATTCGCTATTCACTGCAGGCTGCTTTAGCTGCCTGTTTTCTTTTATGTAATTAGCGGCTTCAGCCAAAAACTTTGTTCTTAAACCAATTATCATTTCAAACCTTTAGTTGAACCAACGGCAATGAGTTACAAGCATAATATCTTATTCGCTATTCATTGCAGGCTGCTTTAGCGGCCTGTTTTTATTAAGTGATTAGCGGCTTTAGCCAAAAACTTTGTTCTTAAACCAATTATCATTTCAAACCTTTGGTTGAAACCAACGGCAATGAATTAAAAGCATAATGTTCTTTTAGCAATTCTTTGCAAACTGCTCTAGCAAAACCTATGTTCTTAAACCCGATTGGAGCGGAAATACTTTTGTTACAGGTCTTCAACAAGCTCAGACTGACAATCATAAAAAGATTGAAGCGCAAAGCGGGACTGCATAATCCCAAGAAATACAGCGCTTTCATTTCCAAAAAAATGCACTAAGTAATTTGCTGCAACAATGCTCATTTTGTCATTCTGAGGTGCTAATCCGCAACCTGTGAAACAGATTCCTCGTACCACAGAATGACAAACTTCTAAAGTTTTCTTCTTTTCAACTCCCTTTCAATCAAACCCAATTCTCTACCAGTTTGGCCGGCAACCGAAGTATTTTCTTGTGCTCTTCTAAATAAGTAAGGCATTACAGCTTTAATCGGCCCGTATGGAACATATTTTGCCACATTGTAATTTGCATCGGCAAGGTTAAAACTCAAGTTGTCGCTCATGCCCAGAAGCTGGGCGAAATAAACATGAGGATGATTATGAGCTACTTTTTTCTCATCTAAAAGATAAGTTAACAGGCGACTGCTGTCTTCATTGTGCGTACCACAAACGATGGCAATTTCCTCGATATGGTCTACACAATAACGCAACGATTCATTATAATCTCTATCTGATGATTCTTTATCGGGTTGAATTGGCGATGGGTAACCCCGCTCAGCAGCACGTTTGCGCTCTTTCTCCATATAAGCACCACGAACCATTTTCACACCCAAAATAAAACCGGCGGCTTTGGCAATTAAGTGGTCGGCTTTCATATCGGCTAACTTATCGTGGCGATACATTTGATAAGTATTGTAAACAATAATACGTTCCTGGTTAAATTTACGCATCATTTCCAAAGCCAATTCATCAATTGTATTCTGAATCCAGGTTTCTTCCGCGTCAATCATAATCGGCACAGCCTTATCAAAAGCTGTACGACAAATCATTTCGCAACGGAGTTTTACTTTATCAAACTCAGCTTGTTCATCTACAGTTAAATTTTGTTTGGCATCAAGTTTTTCTAACAACGCAAAGCGACCAATTCCCGTGATTTTAAACACTGTAATCGGAATATTTTTATCGCCATCGGCACGAAGAATAGTGCGGATAATTTCCTGACAAGTTTCATCAAAAACAATTTCTTCCTCTTCGCCTTCAACCGAATAATCTAAAATGGTTCCAACGCCACCTTTTGCCAATTGTTCAATCGCTTTATCGCATTCGGCAATGGTTTCGCCGCCGCAAAATTGTTGGAAAATGGTTGCTTTAATGGCGCCTTGTATTGGTAAACCGATATTCAAGAAAAAATTAGTTATCGGTGGACCAATCTTGGTTAAAAAGTTACTACCAATCATTTTAAACAACCAATAAGCCTTTTTTAAATCAGCATTGCTCTTTTGGCGAAAAGCAACTTCAGTATTATCGAAGTTAGGTTGTTTATTCGGAGATGAATCAATCATTTGTTATGTAATAAGTCAGACGGATGCAAAATTATAAAAAGCATTGATTGTAGAAATTAAAAACAGCTAAATAATCGTATTTTTGCAGCAATAATGATACAATTCAAATTAGAGGGCGAATTTATTCCGTTAATCCAGCTATTAAAGGCAACCGGATTAGTTGGTACAGGCGGCGATGCTCAAGCTGCTGTAATGGATGGCTTAGTAAAATGTAACGGAGAAGTCGAATTTCGCAAACGCTATAAAGTTAGAGTTGGCGACATCATCACTTTTGAACAAAATAAAATCGAAGTAATATAATGGAAACCTTAACGAGCGCAGGCCACTCTCTTTATTTTGAAAGCAATTTAGAAGCCTTAAAAACCCTTTTAGAAAGCAACAAATACAGTAAGGTTTTTATTCTTGCTGATGAGCATACGAGCGAAATTTGTTTGCCTGTTTTTCAAGCGATGATGGATGATTTTGCTGATTTTGATTTAATTGAAACATCAGCTGGCGAAGAAAATAAAAACATTGATTTCTGCATCGGCATTTGGAAAACCCTCTTAGATTTTGAAGCCGACCGCAAGAGTTTGATGATAAACTTAGGTGGCGGTGTAATAACCGATATGGGTGGTTTTATTGCCTCAACATATAAACGCGGCATCGATTTTATTAACGTGCCTACTACCCTATTATCGCAGGTTGATGCTTCTGTTGGCGGTAAAACTGGTATCGATATCGATAATGTGAAGAATATGGTGGGTACTTTTACTTTACCTCAAATGGTTTTCATCGAAACCGAATTCTTAAAAACCTTGCCTCAGCGTGAGCTTTTATCGGGTTTTGCCGAGATGATTAAACATGGTTTAATTTACGATAAAGCTTACTACGAAAAACTAAAAACTACTGATTATTTAACGCCATCTGCCGAAGATATTTATCGCTCAGTAGAAATAAAAAATGAAGTGGTAACCATCGACCCGCATGAGAAAAACTTACGTAAGATTTTAAATTTCGGTCATACCATTGGCCATGCGATAGAAAGTTATTCGTTGGCAAACGATGAAGACCCACTTACACACGGCGAAGCAATTGCCATCGGTTTTGTTTGCGAGGCAGCTTTATCTATCAAAAATAGCGGTTTAAATATTTTAAGCAGTTTAGATTATTATAATACTTTATAAAATGAAGTACACCGGAAGTGATATTTCTGTAGGCGCATTATTTGGCTTCGTAATCGTTTTAACCCTGGTTGAAATGTATTTCAGCTATGCCCACGACAGGAAATTATATACCAAACGAGATACCTGGACCAATATATACTTAATGGTTTCAGCAATTGTAATTAACCTTGGCATGAAAACAGCAACATTCTTTTTGCTTGATTATTGCTATCAATTTCGATTATTCCAAATCTCAAATGTTTGGATTTATTGGTTGGTTTTAATTTTAGCACAAGATTTCTTGTACTGGTTTTTACACACCGTTGGGCACTACGTTCGCTTTTTCTGGGCAATGCATGTTACGCACCATTCGTCAGAACATTTTAACTTAACTACAGGCTTTCGCTCTACTGTTTTTGAGCCATTATATCGCGTATTCTTCTATTTGCCTCTGGCATTTATGGGTTTCACTGCTATGGATATCCTTTTCGCTTATCTTGTAACCCAGATTTATGGAAATCTTGTTCATACGCAATATCAAATCAATTTCCCTAAATGGTATGAATATGTTTTCGTAACGCCATCACACCACCGCGTTCATCATGCCAGCAATGTGCGTTATTTAGATAAAAATATGGGTATGGTTTTAATTCTTTGGGATAGAATGTTTGGCACTTTCCAGGCAGAATTACCTGAAGACGAAATTAAATACGGTTTAACCACTCAACCAAAAGATACTGGACCGGTAAACATTATTTTTCATGAGTTTATTGCCCTAACAGCTGATGTAAAAAAAGCACCGACTTTCATGGATAAGGTAAAATATCTG
>SEDB01000196.1 GCA_004210715.1 Pedobacter sp. | reverse complement strand
AAAACGAAGCAATTATGAACTTTAAATATCCATCCAATCAACGCTGACGTATATTCATTTAATCAAAATTAATTACTAGGAGCTCGGCTTAAAAGATCAGGATCAGAAACCTTGACGATTAGCTAAAAACTAGCATTAACAATAATTTCCAAACGCATTACGTCCTTTTATGAAAAAACCAAAATAGACGGTAAAACCACAAAAGACTTGAATGATTTAACATACTGATATACCATCCGTGTATTAGTCCAACCTTAAAAAAAATCCCCTATAGCAACTTGACTATTTAAAAATCAGAATATTCCGCGGGATATAAAAACAAGGTCACGTTTTTAGAAACATTATGCTGGTACTGTGGCAGACCACTTATTTTTTTGTATTCAGGACCAAATGCCGCCCAATGACTATCCCGATCAGCCTTGTTGTTAAATGTTGTCAAATACATTAAGTTAGGCATTTTACTGCCAGCAATAACCTGCCCATAAAAAACCGCATTAAAATTCAACTTTGAAAAGATTTCAACTTCATAATCGTTAAACATTTCAATTTTATTGAATGACAGATTTTCGGTTGCCGCTTCGTAACTTCTTAGTTCATAAACCCGCTCATTTTTGGGTGTATTCAGTTTGGGCAGCGAATATTCCGGCATCGCAGAAAAAGCCTTCAGCAAGATAGATTCTACACGGGAATACGGCGCTTGGTCATATGCCGCATCCAAATAAGATTTTCCGCTTTCAGCATGTTCGCTATTTTTACCAATCTCGGTGTTAATTCTATCCAGATCAGTCAGCTTTTTAAGCGGTATAAAAACATAAATAAGCTTTTCTGACGTATCCTGAACAATCGGCCTAAAAACGCCAACATCCTCTATGCCTGCCCTGTGCAATGCCGGCAGATATGCGTTCTTTAAATAAAAATCAATTTTATTTTCCTGCGTATCAGTTTTGAAATGATATACTTTGATCTGAAAATAAAACGCCGGCTTAGCGGCATAAACATGAGCTGATATAGCAATTGAAGCAACAGCCGAAAGAAGTAATTTATTAAAAAAGGACTTCATAATACATTTGGTTTAATTTAAATCAACTATTAACGCCACCAATACTAGGCCGTTGGTATTGGGGAATCTATGCCATGTATCTTCCTCTACGCTATAACTAATGTACACCAATTAAAGCATAGAGAAAAGTGTTTAAATAACGAATAATAAAACTTATGAAAACATACTATAACTTAACTTCATTCTTCCAAGATATAGCAGCAGCGTGCTTACTATTAAGCTTTAAACACTGTGCGAGGTTAACTTTTGCTTTCGTGTAATTCTTTTGCATATAATAACATTTTGCAAGCAATAGATAAGCTGCTTCTTCTTTAGCCATCAAACGCTCAGGAAAAGTTGTAGGTTTATTTAAGAGGAAAAAATTTAAGTTGCTTATTCCTTTTTCCAGGTTTTTCCCAGATTTCACTGCCAGTACTCCCAATCTATATTTATAAATAGATGACTTTGTATAATCATATGCTTCTTCAAGGATAGACCAAGCCTTATCGAAATCTTTAAGGCCATCTATATACATCGTGGAAAGCCAAGAGTAGCCGTTAGAAGTATAGGCTTTTCCAAATTTCTTACCAGATTCGATTGACATCCTGAAATACTTTTCCGCCTTGGAATAATCTTTGAAACTGTCATAGTATGTGTATGCCGTATTAAATAACATCAAGGCATTGTCTCGTTTCTTGTCATCCTGGAAGTAAGCAGCAACCAAATCCATTCCTTCAATATCCTTTCGTTCAGCAGCAACATTAATGTATTTGAACTGAAATCGTGAATTGACTGGTAATTCAAGACCATAGATGGACATTAATTGCTTTTGCTGCATTTTAAACGCATTAGCCAGGGAACCAGGTTTCTTTTCCTCGAAATCGTAAAAACTAAATAGGTACTTTATAGCAGGCAAAAGTCCGTGTGAAACGATTGAATTGTGGTCTGCCTCTTTAAAAAGTTCATATTTGAAATGAAAGGTATTAGAATCAAGCCTTATTAATTTTTTTTCTATATTCTTCGCGTATTCTATCCTTCTCGGTATATCATTCCCCGCTGGCGCAATATAATACAAGGTCGGCTGTGAATTATAATGTTTTCTTAATTGCTCGCTCACCTCAAAAGGAGGCTGGTTTTCTTCTAATTTCTCAGGTGTAAATAAAACATAACCATTGAAAAGTCCTGGCTCATGCTGAAATAGATAATTAGCGTAACTAGCACTGTAAGATTGGCCAATGAAGGCTCGAAATTTTGTGATGTGGTAGTCCCGCTCTATCTGAGGTATGATCTCCGTTTTAAGTGAGCTTATAAATTTTTTACCAATGCTATCCACCATACCGGTCTCATAGCTATATCCCATATTTGGCATATCTCCAGAAAGGATTTCAATCACAATGGCCTTTGGTAAATTATTCATAAAATTATTAATGTATGCAGCAGCTAGCATCCCATTAGAACTTAGAGCGCCATAACTATTGATGAAAATGGACGGATATTTTTCTAAGGAATTATAATCCTTAGGTAGCCAGACGTTATATTTGATTGTATCTCCCACTATTGGTGAAGAGTATCCATGCTTCACAAGCTGTTGAGCAAAACTTAGAAATGGGACTATGAAAAATAGAACTGATGTAATGCATTTAGTAATTTTTAATATTGAGAGCTTCATGATCCTGCTAAAATGAATTATTTGGTCTTACTGTAGATATTAGATTTAACTGTTTCAAGAGACTATATAAGTATGAAATTATTATCGAACGAACCAGTCAAACTTGAATGAGTAAATTATAAAAAAATTAGATTTATTTTCATATGTAAGCAGATCTTTACTTATCAGATTTTTTACCAAAAAAGATGAATTTTTTGATAGCACTAAAGATTTCTTAAAAAATTTTTAGTCTCACAAAACGAAAGTATTCATCCCCTATTGTATATCTTTTTTTCAGCTGTAAGTTCTATTGCTCCAATAACGGCAAAAAGAAAAATTGTATCACAAAAATAAGGTATCCTAACCCCTACTTTATATTTTGTTCTCCTCTAGTTCTAATGTATCAATCATGGCAAAAAATAATAGGCTTATATTAGTTGAGGCTGGTTTTTCAGAATGGTAATATATTTTATCATACACCTCCTAAAAAGAGAATAGCTGTAAGGGAATGAATAACCAAAAAGCTCCGTCAGATTTGTATATCAAAACATTTCTACAGCATCACTGTTAATGGTTGTAGATTACATAATAATAATTGCCAAGTTTTGAGTATAGACCATGCATCTGATCTTCCCATATCAGGGAATGACCCCGCAAACATTAAACTTTTAAAGTCCGCACTTGACTCATCAATTTCCGGCATCATCATCACGGATAATACCCAGTTCGATAATCCGATCATATACTGCAATAAGGCTTTCGAGGTGCTATCCGGGTACTCACGTGAAGAAGTGATTGGCAGGAACTGCCGCTTCCTCCAGGGAAACGAACGCAATCAGCAGGCAAGAGAGGACATCAGAAAAGCCGTTACTGGAGGTGAGTCTATCACTGTTGAATTGCGAAACTACCGAAAGGGAGGGGAACTATTTTGGAACGAGCTTTACATTTCACCAATATTTGGGGAAGCTGGGCAGGTGACGCATTTCATCGGTGTACAGAACGATATTACCAGAAGAAAAAATGCAGAAGAAAACCTTCAACATGAACGTGAGCAGGTAGAGCTAAAAATTGAGAAAAGAACACGGGAGTTGAATGAAAACAGGGAATATTTGGATAGCATCATCCAAACTATCCGTCAGGGGCTCATAGTTTTAGATCCTGAGTACAAAGTTATATCGGCCAATGATTTCTTTTTAAAGACCTTCAAGGTAGAAAATAGAGATACCATCGGCCGTTCATTATATGATCTTGGTAATGGTCAATGGGATATCAAACAGCTCAGGGTTTTGTTGGAACAAATACTTCCCAGTAATAATCCCGTTCTGGATTTCGAGGTTGACCACGAATTTCCACATATCGGACGAAAACTCATGCTGCTTAATGCCCATAGAATTGAAATAGAAGGAAGTTTTAAGGATAGAATATTAATAGCAATAGAGGATATTACCGAAATTCGCGCCTCTGAAAACAGGAAGGATGATTTCCTGTCCGTATCCAGCCACGAACTCAAAACCCCACTAACTACCATAAAGGGTTATAACCAGACCATATTAAGATTATTACCTGCTGACATTAATCCAAAAATACCGATGATGGTTAATAAGTCTGGCAAACAGATCGACCGGCTACAGAACATTATCACAAGCTTACTGGAAATGTCAAGGATACAGTCTGGAAAACTGGTACTTGATGCAGACTCAATTGATATGAATATCCTTATTAAAGAAATGCTTGAGGAAGCGCAAGAGGGAAATCCAGAGCATACCTTAACATTTGAAGGACATACCAACCATACGATACCGGGAGATGAATCACAAATATCCCAGGTATTACAGAATTTGATAACCAATGCCATTAAATATTCTCCTGGTTCGAGGAAAATCAAATTGATGCTTACTGAAGTGAGTAATTATATAAAGGTCTCCATAACGGACTATGGATTTGGCATCAGTCAGGAAGATCAAAAAATGATTTTCGATAGGTTTTTCA
>SEDB01000195.1 GCA_004210715.1 Pedobacter sp. | reverse complement strand
ATTTGATTTCTCGTTAAACCATAACACAGAAACCCTGTTGCCGCCTAAATCTTCTTTACGGGCAACATGCATCGGTTGGCATAAATCGCCAGCCATGTGTACCAACATGCGTAAGGCCAGTTTCTTTTCATCAGCTGTGCTGCCCGGCTTTTTTAAAACAGCGGTCAACTCCAAAATTTTGTTATATAAGTTTGGCGATTTTTCTGTTTCCAGGAAGTTAAAGATTCCTTCTTTAGTTTGGCCGGCTGGTAAGTTAACAAAGTGCCAGTTGTATAGGTAATTATAGGTAGAGTCTGATTTAATAAAATCGCCCCAGTTTGCCGACATGGCAAGCGTTTCTGAACCCAAAATTGCCTGGATGGCTTTACGGGTTTTGGTTTTTAGATAGCTATCAGCAATTTCGCCCACTACGCGGTGGCCTATCATGCCCCAGGCATTTGCCTGCATTGGTAAATAAGCCAACAGACCTATGGCAGCAGCAGTTGCTAACTTTTTCTTAATGGATGTAAATTTCATTTTATAATTCTTTTTGTACGCAGGTAACTTTTTCTTTTAGGGATAATGTAATTTCTCGCTGGTCGCTCATGCTTTCTAAAACCAAGGTATCAGCAGATTTTTTTTTGATCAGGAAATTTCTCTCGTACCGACCGATGCGGTAGCAGCCTGAAATTTTTTGTTTGTAATTGGCATGGGTAAAGGTAGCGCCCACAATTAAAGTATCGCCTTTAACCCCATACACACCTTTGGCATATTCTTTCCAAATGCCGTTGTTGTAGCAAGAATCTTCATAAAAATTCACTTTGCTGTGGGTTTCAAAATCAATGTAAACCGAATCGCAGCTGAACTTAAAATGATGTTTAGTGTAGTTGGTTAATTTGTTGCTGTAGGCTACGGAGTCCTGATTCCACACACCTTGCATAAAATCTTCTCCCTTGCCCTGAACATTTGGCAAGCGTGTACAGGCGGCTAAAAAAGATAAAAGGTATAAGGCGAAAGGTAAAAGGCAAATACGCCTTAATGGAATAAGTCCTTTGATATTTTCTAGTGGATTAAATCTGATATTTGCGAGCATACTATTTAAACTCATTCGGTGGGAATTTACTTGGAAAGTTTTTATTGGCGTTTAAAGTATTGTTAATTAACATGAATAAACCCACTGAAAAACATATCCCGGCGAAAAAGCCAATTACTCCGGCAATGGTATAGTAACTTGTGACATCAACCATAGAAAGACCACTACTCTGCGTGAAATATGGCATCACAAAGTGGTAGAATATTGTTAACAATAACGTCATCGAATTGTTCGTTGGTTAATAAGCCTAATTCAACGGCTGCTGCTTTTAAAGTTTTATTTTCCTTGTGTGCTTTCTTCGCAATTTTAGCCGCGTTTTCATAACCCACATGCGGATTTAAAGCTGTAACCAACATTAACGAGTTTTGCAGATGTTTCTCAATTTCTGGCAAATTAGCGGTAATGCCTTCCGCACATTTAACCGTGAAAGAAACGCAAGCATCTCCAATTAAACGAGCCGACTGTAAAACGTTTGCCGCGATTAAAGGTTTGAAAACGTTCAACTCGAAATGGCCAGACATGCCGCCAACTGAAACCGCAACATCGTTACCAATTACCTGAGCACAAACCATAGTCAACGCTTCTGGTTGTGTAGGATTCACTTTTCCTGGCATAATTGATGAACCCGGTTCGTTATCTGGAATTACAATTTCGCCGATACCACAACGCGGACCAGAACTTAACATACGTACATCATTCGCCACTTTCATTAAGGCTACGGCAGTACGTTTTAAAGCACCAGAAAGTTCAACCATTGCATCATGCGCAGCTAAAGCCTCAAATTTATTTGGAGCAGTAACGAATGGTAAACCTGTTAAATCGGCAATTTTTTGAGCTACTAAAACATCGTAACCTTTTGGTGTATTTAAGCCAGTTCCTACAGCGGTACCACCTAAAGCCAACTCGGCAACCATAACTAAAGCATTTTTAATGGCCCTGATGCTGTTGTCGATTTGTTGAACGTAGCCTGAAAATTCCTGTCCTAAAGTTAACGGCGTAGCATCCATAAAGTGGGTACGACCAGTTTTCACGATATCGCTAAATTCATCCACTTTCGTAGCCAAAGCATTACGCAATTGCTCTAGCCCTGGAATAGTGTTTTCTACTGTTAATTTATAGGCTGCAATATGCATTGCAGTTGGGTAAGTATCGTTTGATGATTGCGATTTGTTCACATCATCATTTGGGTGAAGCACTTTTTGATCATCAGCCAATGCACCACCGTTAATTACGTGGGCACGGTTTGCAATTACTTCGTTTCCGTTCATGTTACTTTGCGTACCAGAACCGGTTTGCCAGATTACCAATGGAAATTGGTCGTCTAAATCGCCGGCAATAATTTCATCGCAAGCTTTAGCAATTAAATCTGCTTTTTCAGCAGATAATACACCCAGTTCGGTATTTGCTAAAGCCGCGGCTTTTTTCAAGTAGCCAAAAGCATGAATAATTTCTTTAGGCATTGAACCTTCAGGACCGATTTTGAAATTATTGCGTGAGCGTTCGGTTTGTGCACCCCAGTATTTGTCGGCAGGCACCTGAACCTCGCCCATAGTATCGTGTTCTATTCTGAAACTCATTATAATTTGATTTTTGTTGCGCAAATTTAAGTTTTTTGCCTATAAAGCAAGGTATTATATTCGATATTTACGATGAATTGATTGAGTGGATTTCCTTCGGGTTGATTACACCGATTATGAGATTACACAGATTAGATTTTGGAAAGGTGCTGACGTATTTCGTGGCGTTGGTTCGGTCCCGCTGATTCGCTTCAATCTTTTTAATTAGCTTTTGTCATGCTGAGGTACGAAGCATCTGTTTCATCGGTTGCAGGTGCTTCGTGCCTCAGCATGACAATATTTTGAGTTGCTGCGAATTAAAAAGTATTTCCGCTGCCATCGTGTTTAAGTACTTTCTGTTGTAGTTCTTGGGTGTGGCTTGTTTAGCGAGTGCCATATTCTGCACAATTTGCGTCATTGCGAGGAACGAAGCAATCTCATTAGTAAAAAAGGAGATTGCCGCAGTCGTGAAATACTCCCTCGCAATGACGACCGCCTTCTAACCATGGAAATTTAAATACTGTCCGAAACCATTCAAATACTAAATTGATGGTTTCATTTACTATTTTGGGGTTTTATAAACAAGCTTTTAAGCGGAGGTTTATGGAAAATTAAATGTTATGAAAAAGATAATTCTCAACATCATTTTGATCTGCTTACCATTTTTTTTATTTAGCCAGCAAAAAGATAAAAATTTAATAGTAGATAAAAACGGAAATCTAATAAATTATAGGGTCACGAATAGGAAATCAAATTGCAATATAGACTTAAGATTTGATAAGGAAACTAAATGGATTTCTTTTTATAACGAGGTTCTTGGTGAGCCACTTAGAAATAATGTGTTCTTAGGAGCTGCAAAAAAGATCTCCCTTGAAACTAGAATACATAAAGATAGTCTTAAGTACTACAGGTACTCTATAATACAGGACGATAGCACATATCTTATTGATGAGGCTATTCCCAGTAAAGTTAAATCTAAATGGAATAATAAAAGTGATTTTCCAGGTTATGTGACAATTAACTTAGGTGAATTAGATATTTCTAATAAAAAAATAACGCTGCAGATTTATAAGCTACCCCAAAAGATTAAATTAAGTACCGTCGTAATTTACAATAAGCCAATTCTAAATCCTGTTATTTTGGGTGCGTTTTTATATTCAGAATCGTTTTCAACAAAAAAACTTTCACCGTCTCAAGTAACTAATATTTTAAATAAAAAAGGAACGAATAATCTATTTCTAATATCCAAAACTTTAAAAGACAGTGCTACCATAGTAGCTGATGAAAAGATGAATGCTCTAGATTTAGTAATAAAAAATACTGACTTTGATTTTATCTATGAAGTGAAAATATTAAGATATGGAGATGATTATGGAGAAGAAACAGTTTTTTTGTCTAATGACTGGAAAGATTCTAGAATAAGAATAGGAGCTGAACATTTTAAGAAGCCCGGAAATTACCAGGTTCAGATTTCAGCTAATGTTTATCGCTCCATGTTAAAACGGGATAATATTGGTTGGACAATACCGGCTGCTTTTTTTTCTTTTAAGGTTGTAGCATCAGACAATAAAAAGTTCTCCACCAAACAACTCGTTATATCAGGATTACTGTTCTCCTTAATAGTAGGTGCAATAACTGGTGGTTTGGCTGTTTATGTCAAAAATAAACAGATCAAGGAAAAAGTTGCAGCAGAGGCTAAACATAAGGAAGTGGCACAACTTAAACTTAACTCAATCCGTTCGCAGCTCAATCCGCACTTTTTGTTTAATGCTCTGGCTGGAATTCAAAATCTAATGAATAAAAATGAAATCAATCTTGCAAATCGCTACCTAAGCAAATTCGCCCGATTAACCCGCAATGTTTTGGAGAGCAGGGAATTGGTAAGTTTAAATGAAGAAAAAACTTTATTAGATGATTACCTGCAAATGGAACAACTGCGTTTTGGTTTTCAATATCAGATACAGATTTCAACCGAGCTAGATAGTGAAAATATCGAAATACCAGCCATGCTCCTACAACCCTTTGTAGAAAATTCAGTTAAACACGGCATTGCCGAGAAAGCTTTAGATGGTAAAATTGAAGTTAGATTCGAGAAAAATGAAGCAGACTTAATTTTAAAAATAATAGATAATGGAAAAGGCTTTGATGAAGGTAAAACTTACAATGGTTTAGGTTTGGCGCTAAGCAAGAACCGAATATCTTTATTGAATACGATTTACAAAGACACGCCTTTTGTTTTAAGTGTTAAATCTAATTCAGGTGGTACAACAATTACAATTACATTAACACAATGGTTATAAAATGAGGGCGATTTTAGTAGATGATGAGCAGGCGAATTTAGAGAACCTGCAGGTTTTGCTGGCAAAACATTGCCATGAAGTTAAAGTAGTCGCTATTGCCGATAATATTGGTGATGCATTTGAAAAAGTAAATTTGCATCATCCAGATTTACTATTCCTGGATATTCAAATGGGGAAAACGACGGGTTTCGATTTGTTAAACCAGCTCGGTGAGAAAACCTTTGAAGTTATTTTTGTTACAGCATACGACAGTTATGGAATTCAGGCTGTAAAGTTTGCCGCATTGGATTATCTGCTAAAACCTGTTGATCCGGATGAACTAATAGCCGCGGTTTCAAAAGCCAAACAGCGAATGGCAAATAAAATGAATGGTGAGCAACTCAATTTTTTGCTCAATCAAATTAAACGTAGCGAGCCTGCCGTTCCCAAAATTGCATTGCCACAGCAACACGAGATCCGTTATGTTTCAGTTGATGATATCTTACGCTGCGTTGCAGATAATACCTATACTTTTTTCTATTTATCAACAGATGAGAAAATCTTAATCTCCAAACCACTAAAAGAATATGCTGATCTGCTGAAACCTCAGGGTTTTGTTCGGGCACATCAAAGCCATTTGGTTAACCCAAAATTTGTGAAAAGCTGGTTAAAAGAAGATGGCGGAATGTTGTTGATGAATAATGGAGATAAAATCCCCGTTTCAAAACCGAATCGAGAAATGGTAAAAGCTGTTTTGGGAAAGTAGACTTAACAAAATTCATTATATTTAAATTATGAAAACGCTAAAATCGCTCTGTTTAACTTTCAGTTTAGTTTGTTTAATAAACTTTGCTCATGCAGCAATGCTCGGAACTCCTGAAATCATTATACTACTTGTAGTTTGTGTTTTATTAATGGTTCCCGTAGGATTGATCGTTTGGTTAATTGTATATCTTGTGAAGAGGAACAACCGTTAAAATCTCGTTTTTAATATTGTTACTGACTTAAATCTTCGCCGTCATTTCGACCGAAGCGGAGAAATCTTTGTAATTAGCATTGTGAATCATAG
>SEDB01000194.1 GCA_004210715.1 Pedobacter sp. | reverse complement strand
CATGTCGATCAGTAGGGATGGAAGCAAAATTTTCGTTCCTAATGCTTATGGCAATGACCTCCATGTGATCAATACTTCAACAAATACCATTGAAACTACATTTTCCATTGGTTCAGGTTCCAACGCTGCTGTATTGAGTCCTGATGGATCGAAACTATATGTAAGTACACGTAATCAGACAGTATTGATTTTTGATACCGCAAATGGAGCGTTGCTGTCGACTATTAACATCAGCTATCCAAATGGTATGACTATAAGTGCTGATGGTAAAAGATTATATGTCACCTCACAGGGAGATAAGGTAATGGTGGTGAATTTAGATAACAATAGCATCACCGCTACTGTTGCGGTGAATCAATATGCAGAAGGATTGTCATTATCAAAGGATGGTGGCCGTCTTTATGTGATTGGTCAGGTTGGAAGCACGGTATCGGTTATCAGTACTGCAAACAATACCATCATCAGCCGAATCAGGGTGGGTTCCAATCCTTACTCTATGGGCGATTTCGTTTCTGGTTGTAATGGTGGTACGATAAGCTTTAAAATTACCGTCAATCCAACTATACCAGTTCCCTCTCTTTTAGTCGAAGGTTCTATGACTGCCCTAAGCACTACATATGGTACGCCATCAGAACCTACTTCGATCTCTTTGTCCGGGTCTAACCTAAGTTCCAATGTAAAACTCAAAGCTCCAAAAGGCTTTCAAATGAGCACCGATCAGTTAAATTATTTCGATGAGCTGAGTGTTCCCAGTTCAGGTGAAATTAATGGTCTGAGGATTTTTATTCGTTTATCAGGCAAGGCTACAGTGGGAAAATACAATGGAGATATTTTAATCAGTTCAGATGGCGCTACCTCACTGAGCCTGCAACTACCCGAAGGTTCAGTGTTTCCCGCCATATTAACGATTGTGGCAAGCTCAACATCAAAGTATCAAGGCCGCGAAAACCCGGTTCTGACCGCCCGGTATGTTGGTTTTGTAAATGGAGAGACCGCTGCCGATTTAATTACTCCACCCTGGCTTAGCACCTCTGCGTTGATGGATTCGCCAGCGGGAGATTACGTGATCAGCGTTTCCCACGCAGTCTCTACAAATTATGAATTTTTTTATATATCAGGTTTACTCAGCATTCTTGCGGTTGAACCCGTTGCGCTTGTTCCCAGTTCATTTAGTCCTAATGGCGATGGAATAAATGACTATTGGCTAATTAAGAATCTAGAAACACATACCGATTGCACAGTTCAGGTATTCAATAGAAATGGCAATAAAATATTCTCCTCCTTAGGTTATCTCGCTCCTTGGAATGGCACTTTCAATGGCAAGCCTGTTCCTATTGGTACTTACTTTTATAAGATTACTTTCACCGATGGAAGAGCAAGACTTTCTGGCAGCATAACTATATTGATGTAACTCATTTTCTTTTTTTAAAAGATTTGGTATTTGCTCTACACGCCTGATGACGTTAGATTATTCATGAACCCACAACTTGTAATTCTTCGGTAGGCAAGATTTAACTTTTAATCCCAGATTCTGAGGTGCTTTTTTTCATAACTTTAGCCCAGATATCACTGAATTATGAGCATTTTCTCCCACCGCTATGAAAATTTGGGATTTTCTCCCACTTTAAGAATGTTATGTTGGAATTACTTCGTTATCAGTGTTTAAGCTTTATTTTATGGTAGACTGAATTCTATTTTAGTCTCATTTCGTGGGTTAAATGTAACAAAAAGGATGTGGAAAACTTTTTTGTGGTAAAAAGTGGTAAAAAGTGGTAGAACTCTTTACTTTTACACTTGATAAAAAGTGTAAATACCATTATGACCCAACTTTTAGGAGAATTTGATTGTAAACTTGACGCAAAGGGACGCCTTATGGTACCTGCTGCGCTTAAGAAACAATTGCCTAATGCTGAGAATGATGGGCTTATTATTAATCGTGGTTTCGAGAAAAATCTGGTCATTTATCCTAAGCAGGTTTGGGATGCGGTTGTGGCCGATCTGGCTAAACTGAATATTTACGATCAGGAAAATCGTGCTTTCGTTAGGGCCTTTACCCGAGGTGCAACTGAACTTTCGCTTGACGCTGCTGGCCGTATTCTGCTTCCAAAATCTTTATCAGAGTATGCTGGTATTGGAAGTGATGTGGTGCTGGCTTGTCAACTGGATCGCATTGAGGTTTGGGATAAAAAATCTTACGAGGATATCTTTGATGATGTGCCTGCAAATTTCGCAGATCTTGCTCAGAAGGTAATGGGTAATAAGAAAGGAGGCGTTGATGGAGAATAATTACCATGTTCCTGTAATGTTGCAGCCTTGCATTGAAGGATTGAATATCAATCCTGATGGGGTTTATGTGGATGTGACCTTTGGTGGCGGTGGTCATTCAAGAGAGATATTAAAGCATTTGGGTGCAAAAGGAAGGTTGATTGCTTTTGATCAGGATCCTGATGCGCAGGCAAATATTCCTGCTGATGATCGCCTTATTTTTATTGATCAAAACTTTGGGTTTCTTAAAAATAACCTGCGATTGAATGGTTTTAGGCAAGTGGATGGCATTCTGGCTGATCTGGGCGTTTCCTCTCATCAGTTTGATGTTCCTGCTCGTGGTTTTTCGATACGTTCAAATGCTGATTTGGATATGCGTATGGATCAGCACCGGGATCTTACTGCGGCGCAGGTTTTAAATACTTATTCAGAGGATAAACTTCATAAGCTTTTTGGAATCTATGGTGAGGTTAAAAATGCAAAATCATTGGCTCGTGCCATTGTTACTGCTCGTTTAGAAAAATCATTTACAGATATCGATAGTTTAAAATCGGCTATTTCGGAATACATCCCGAAAGGAAAAGAAAATAAATATTTAGCGCAGGTTTTTCAGGCCCTACGTATCGAGGTTAACGCTGAGATACAGGTTCTTGAAGATTTTTTGCAGCAAGCAGCTGAGGTGTTAAAACCTGATGGTCGTTTAGTGGTAATGTCTTATCATTCATTGGAAGATCGTCCGGTAAAGAATTTCATGGCAAAAGGAAAATTTCAGGGAGAGGTGGAAAAAGACTTTTTTGGAAATCAGCAAAAGCCATTCAACGTGATTACGCGTAAGGCGATTGTGGCAACAGAAGAAGAGATTGCGCAAAACAATAGGGCTCGAAGTGCGAAACTAAGAATTGCAGAAAAGATATGAATAAGTTCAGGGAGGATATAGAAGAAGAAGAGGAGATTGGTCCTGAGCCGGAATTGAAAGCTGCGCCTAAAAAACCCAAAACAGCTGAAGAGAAAATGGATAGCAATTCATTCGTTTCCAGGTTGTTTAATGATAAGTTAGTATCTAAAGAAGCTGCGACGGATGCCTTGCCTTATTTGTGTTTTCTGGCTTTTTTGGGGATGATTTACATTGCCAATAGCCATTTTGCGGTAAACAATGTGCGTAGTATTGATAAGCTAAATAAAGAAGTAAAAGAATTGAGATGGGAGTATAAATCTCTAAAGGCAGATCTGATGTTCAAAAGCAAATTGACAGAAGTAGCTAAAAAGGTAGATACCCTTGGAATAAAAGAATTAATTGAACCACCAAAAAAAATAATTGTTAAAAGCGATGAATATTAGAGCAAACATCTTGCTTCGTGTATATCTGGCATTTGGCTTAATTGTGCTTTTTGCTTTCGCGGTGTTTTTACGCCTCGGTCAGGTGCAGTTTGTGCAAGGAAAAAAATGGAAAGCGATGGCAGATAGTTTATCTACGCGCTATGTTAGTGTAGAGGCTACTCGTGGAAACATTTATTCCAATGATGGGAGCTTGCTTGCAACATCAGTACCTGAGTATGAATTGCGCATGGATATGTTTGCAGGTGGTATTGCAGATGACAAAGTTTTTAACGAAAAGGTTGATTCGCTGGGAATTAAGCTTTCTCAGATTTTTCAAGATAAATCGGCCAAGGATTATGCCCGTTATTTAAGAAAAGGCCGTCAGGACAGTGCCCGTTATTTGTTGATCCACCGCAAGGTGGGTTATTCTGATTTAAAAACGATCAGAACTTTTCCGCTTTATAACATTGGTAAATTCAGTGGTGGATTGATCGCTGTTCAACAGAACAAAAGGATTCTTCCATTTCAGGCTTTGGCTGCCCGAACCATTGGCTACAAAAATGAAAATGTTGCGAATGGTGTAGGTTTAGAAGGTGCTTATAAAGAATACATCAATGGCGAAACGGGTAAAAGATTGATGCAGCGTATTGCCGGAGGTGTTTATATTCCGGTAAATGAAGAGGCGGAAGTGGCTCCTAAAGATGGCGCTGATATCATCTCGACCATTGACATCAACATGCAGGATTTGACCCAGAATGCGCTTGAGAAACAGTTGATAGCAATGAAAGCGGATCATGGTACTGCAATTTTGATGGAGGTGGAGACTGGAGAAATCAGAGCGGTGGCCAATTTCTCTAAAATTGAAGAAGGCGTTTACAAAGAGAAGTTTAATTATGCCATTGCGGGTAATCAGGATCCTGGTTCTACCTTCAAACTGGCTTCTTATATGGCTTTGATTGAGGATGAACTGGTGGATACCAATACCATGATTGGTACAGGGTATTATCAAATTCCAGGTAAACTAATCACCGATTCACACCCTAAAATCGAAACCGTTACGGTAAAAAGGGCATTCGAGGAATCATCAAATGCGGCGATTGCTAAATTGATCAATACGCATTATGGTGCAAATC
>SEDB01000193.1 GCA_004210715.1 Pedobacter sp. | reverse complement strand
ATATGTTTGTCAATGCTCTTAATCAACGATATGATTACTTTGTATCCCCTGTAGATTTTTTTCCAAATGTTGGTCCAAATGCAGAGTGGGAATTAGGAATACCACGGGCCGCAGGTACTTTGGGCAATTTTGAGTACTATGCTGAATACTCAATTTCAATTATTGCGATTTGTTTGCCGGGAGTAATGAGCGGATCTTTTAAGACAGTGAGTAAAAAATTTTTCCTTTTTACAATAGGATTGTCTGGCCTGGCGGTTCTGGCTATTGTATTATCTGGTACGCGATCATCGATATTATTGTTGCCCTTTCTCATTATGCTGACAATGTGTTTTCTTTTTAAGAGACTCAGCATAAAAAATGTTTTGACTGGGGCATCTGCTGTAGCCTTGTTTTTTGTAATAAATTCCTTCCACACCATTGTCGATTTTTCAATCTTTACCAAGCGGAGCGAAGAAGTGGATTTGAAGCATGTGACGCTAGGAAGTATATTGAGTGGTAAGGATATGAACCGTGGTGAAATATTTGAATACGGATTTAAAAAAATCGAAAAGAATAGCGGATTCTTGGGAAGTGGATACTTTACCAATAGAAGGATGTACATAATAGCGCATTTTGATAAGGTTAGACCGGACGAAATCCCAGATTATCACAATCTTTACATGAGCGCCGTTGTGTTGTGGGGATATTTGGGGGCACTTATACTTTTATCTTTATTTTTCTACAGCATGTATCGTGGCTTTAGACTTTATCTTAAGTTGAAACAAAAACAATTTTTCCTTGTGGATCTCCTACTTGGATTCAATTTGCTTTTCTTATTTCTAATGATTAATCAATTTAAGATCCAGTTCATCAGAGATGCTAATTACTTTATGCTCATTTTGATTTTACTCTCTATTTATAACTCATTAATATATTTATTATCCCAAAAAATTGTTGTCATACCAACAGAAAACCTGAAATCTTATGAAAATAGCAGTTTTACTCGCCACATTTAATCGAAAAGACAAAACGATTGCCTGTCTCAAAAGCCTGCTATCGCAAAAATTCAGCTTCAAAGTTGAATTCGAAGTGTTTTTGACTGATGATTCTTCATCGGATGGAACTGCTGAAGCAGTAGCACAAATTTGGCCAGATGCAAATATACTACATGGGAGTGGAAAACTGTTTTGGGCAGGAGGGATGCGTAACTCATGGAATGAAGCCTTGAAGTGTGGAGCTGATTTTTATCTCCTATTAAATGATGATACCCTTCTAAAGGGTCATGCGATACAAGCTTTACTTGAAAGTTATGAGAAAATCCTTGAAGAAAAGCAGTTGCAGTCAATTGTTATCGGCAGTACATCTGAGTTTGAAAACAACACCATTTCATATGGTGGAAAAAAACTTATCTCAAAGTATAAGATTAATTATTCAGATGTATACAGTGAGGAAGATGTGTTGGAATGCGATTTGGGAAATGCAAATATTATGCTTGTTCCAGATTCAGTCGTTGAACGTATCGGAATACTCTCCTCGGCCTACAGTCATGGAATTGCCGATTTCGACTACACGTTGAATGCGAAAAGACATGGTTTTGGGGTTCATGTCGCCCCCGGCATCCTTGGTGCTTGTAGTGATGACCATGGCAATAATTGGAAGTCACAAAAGACAACTTTGTCCGAAAGAATCAAGTTTTTGAAAAGCCCCAAGGGCTTAGCATATAAAGAATATCTTCATCTAACGAGAAAATTTTTTCCTATGTCGTTACCGGAAACTTTTGTTAAACTTTGGCTTAAAACGTTTTTTCCCGTAATCTGGGATAAATTTAAAGTCTAACTTCCATCTTTCAAATAATGAACAAATCAAAAATACACGTTTCATACTTAACGCAGGTTCCTGGCCCTTATCGGGAGAGGATGCATGAGATAGTGCATGATTCTGCGGATTTTACTTACGATGTGATTTATTGTGCCAAACTAGAGCCGAATCGTAAGTGGAAGCTCTCATATGGCAATTATTCAATGCAGTTTTTAGCTGAAGTAGCTAAGACATTTAGGCATAATAATACCAATGTTTGGAAAGCTTTGAATAAGAACAAGCCATCGGTTTTAATAATTACCGCTTTTAAACCAACAATGCTTTATGGGGTATTATGGTGTTTGCTTAATGGAAAAAAACTGATCGTATATAATGATGGAACCTATGATTCTGAACAGCGCTTATCGTTTACTCAAAAGCTGATACGAAAAGTTGTTTATAAGCTTACTAGCTCATTTATGGCTCCGGGTAATGGAACAATTGCACTTTATAAAAGTTATAAGGTACCAGACGAAAAGATATTCCGTAGCTGTCTTTGTATTGATAATTCCAAGCTCAAATATCAACCCCTTGAGGAAAGAGAATATCATATTATGTATTCCGGACAAATTACCGAACGGAAACTTCCATTTTTTTTTGGTGATGTGGCCATTGAGTTGAATAAGCTTTTTCCGAAACTAAAGGTGCTTGTTGTGGGAGATGGTCCGCTAAGACCTGAGTTGTTGAATAAGCTAAAAGATAACCAAGTCGATTTTCATTTTTCAGGATTTCTTGATCAAAGTACACTTTTTGAGTATTATGCGAAATCAAAGATATTCCTATTTACTACCATGGATGATGTTTGGGGGATTGTTGCAAATGAAGCATGCGCCAGTGGTACCCCTGTGATTACAAGTAAGGAAGCTGGCGTAGCCGGGGAGCTGATTGTTCATAACAGAAATGGGTATGTGCTTCCTTTGGAGATTAACGTTTGGGTCAATCATATTTTACAGTTACTTCAAGATGATCAACTTTTGGCCGACTTTTCTGAGCAGGCTATCAAACTTGTAGAGCCCTACAACCACCAACAAGCTGCGGATGGACTTATTGACGCCGTAAACTATGCTATTGGCGAAAAAAACAAATTGCCGCAAACAAACCCTATAACCGCTTAAATGATGCTAGCCTCCGAATCGAAAAAGCTTAACGTTTTATTCATCCTCCATTTGCCGCCACCGGTACACGGAGCTTCAATAGCTAATACTTATATTAAAGAAAGTAAGATTATTAATACTGACCACAATACAGATTATATTAGCTTAGCTACAAATACCGTTTTGGCTCAGACTGGTAAAGGAAGTATCACAAAGGCGTTTAAATTTTTATCAATATTAGGAAAGGTAATTAAATCCATTTCAAAAAAAAACTATGACTTATGTTATCTGTCCTTAACGGCTAACGGACCTGCATTCTATAAAGATTTGATAGTGGTAGCTATACTTAAACTTGCAAATAAAAACATCATATATCATTTTCATAACAAAGGTGTAGCGCTAGCAAAGCAAAATGCAATCAATAACTTTTTATATCGATTTGCGTTTAGTGGTACCAGGTCTATATTACTGTCTAAATATCTTTATTCGGATGTTAAGAAATTTGTAAAGGAAACTGAGGTTTATTATTGCCCATATGGTATCCCTGCTGTAGCAGCTGAAGCTCAAGAAAATTTCAACGGAAAAAGTACAACTAACGCCATTTCGCTGTTATATCTCTCTAATATGATGATAGAAAAAGGGGTTTTCGTGCTATTGCAAGCGTGTGTGATATTAAAAAAAAGCAACGTTCCGTTTATATGTAATTTTGTTGGAGGCTGGACCGACATTACTCCAGCAGACTTCGATAAATTTGTAAAAGAAAATGATCTTATCAATCATGTATTCGCTCATGGTCCAAAATATGCAGCGGAAAAACTTAACTTTTTCAAAAAGGCCGACGTTTTTATTTTTCCTACTTATTATCATTATGAAACCTTTGGTTTGGTAAATCTTGAGGCTATGCAACATAGTTTGCCAATCATATCAACAGATGAAGGGGGGATACCTGATGTTATTTTGGATGGGAGCACTGGTTTCCTAATACCTAAGAAAAATCACGAAGCTCTTGCCGAAAAGATTCTCTATTTTATTAAAAACCGCCCAGCAGCTATACGAATGGGGTTGAGGGGAAAGCAAAGATTTGATGAATTTTTTACAATTGATAAATTTGAAAAAAATATATCTCAGATCATAAGTCTAGTTGGTAAAACTAATCACATCTGATATTTTTTGTATTATTCTAAATACAATTCCTAAAAGGTGTTGTGTAATCATCACTATACCAACCAATTGATCGTATTTAGATTGTGAATGTCATTTCATTGTCTTCTTTTGTATTTTGTAAAACAATTTGTTCCCTGAGGACAATAATTCTTGGAGGTTGTCTGTTGTAAAGGTTAATTTTTTGTATTTTTAGCTAAACCAAGCAATTAACCTTTATAAATGACTTATCGTCCCGTAGATCATTTTGTAAATTTCTGCTCTTTCAAATTATCGTGCTTAAGAATATTCTTATGCGCAGTTTTCGTGTTATCGTAAATGGTCATGGGTCGGCTGGTAATCCAATTACCTTCACTGCATTTGGTACCGGAGCTAATCCGGTCATCACAGCATTCGTTACTCTTTCGCAATGGCAATCTGTAGGAAATGGAGTCTATGAAAGCCAGAACAACTTATTAGGTAGTAGTGTAAATGTTATGCTCCTCAATAATCAGCCCCAAGGAATGGGCCGTTACCCAAATGCTTCCGCAGTCAATAAGGGCTGGATGAAAATCAAATCGCATACCAATAACACCATAACCGATCCTGATATCGCTTCCGGTACCAACTGGAAAGGGGCAGAGGTTGTTATCCGGAAGAATCACTGGGTAATTGATAGACATCCAATAACTGCTCAGTCTGGAGGTACAATTACATATACTCAGACGAATAACACGAACTATTTTCCAACAGATGGATATGGGTATTTCATCCAGAATGATCTGCGTACCCTGGATGCAGTGGGTGAGTGGTATTATAATCCTGCAAGTAAAAAGATGTATGTATATTTTGGAACAACCCCACCTTCGTCTTATGCAGTGCAGGCTAGTGCCTTTGACAACCTCGTTAACTCAAATAAAGCTGATGGCCAAAACGCTTATCTTACTTTTGAAAATTTAACGTTCAGTGGCGCAAATGCTCATGCTTTTTCTTTGAGTTACGGAAGCAATATATTAGTTAGGAATTGTAGCTTGGAATTTCTTGGAAATAGCGCAATCAGTGCATATCAAGCTACCTATACCACGGTTGAGAAATGTACTATTAACGGGGCTCAGAATAATGGGATATATCTAAATGAAAAATGTCACAACTCAAAAGTCTTGGCTAATACGATTTCTAATACCATGAGTTTTCCCGGGTTAGGTCAAAATGGAGATCATAAGGGATTAGGAGTCTACGTTGGCGGAGACAATATGCTTGTGGAACAAAATAGTGTACTAAATACGGGGTATATTGGGATATATTTTGCAGGAGAATCCATCACTGTGAAAAATAATTTGATCGATAATTTTTGTTTGTTTAAGGATGATGGGAGTGGCATTTATACCTTTACAGGTAGTGCCAACACTAAATATTCAAATCGAAAAGTTATCGGAAATATCATTTTAAATGGTATTGGCGCACGAGAGGGAAGTGATGTTGCGGTTGACTCAAAATCAGCGCCCGCGAAAGGATTTTACGCCGATGATAATGCTACCGGTATTTTGCTGGAAAATAATACTATAGCAAAAACCAGTGATCATGGTATATTTATTCACAATGGCAGGGACATCAACCTGAATGCGAACACGGTTTTCGATAATACGATCCAATTGGCTTTAGCGCATGACGAGTTAGGTGATGCCATTACTAACATCACGTCAACAGGCAACATTTTCTTTTCAAAAACGCCTGACCAGCTCATAGGAAAGTTTTCAAATAAAGATGCTGATATAGCGGGAATGGGTAAGTTTGATAATAACTTTTACGTGCGGCCTTTCGATCAGGCGAATATCATCCAGACTGAACAATTTGCACAGTCGTCCTCTTATACTTCAAAGCTTTATGATTTGGATAGCTGGAAATACAGCTTCAAGCAAGATGGATCGACAAGTCCCAGCCCTGTGATTTTGCCTCAGTTTAAACTAAATAGCTACATTGGAAATAACAGGTATCAAAACGGGAATTTCGATAATAATGCAAATGGGATCATGTTTTATGCTTCTTCGGGTTCAGCTACATCGGGATGGGATAATTCCAACAAGATGGGTAGCGGTGGTTCTTTGAAGCTAACGAGTTCGAATCCATCTTTTCTTTTAATTAATTTTGGCTCTGTAGACGCATCTAAAAAATACATTTTACGCTTTACCGTTGTAGGTAATAGAGAAGCAAATATTTCTGCATTTATCAGGCAATTCAATAGTCCCCACGCAATTATCTCGAGTGTGAGTACGGTAAAGGTGCAAACCATGTCAAAAACCTATGAGTGTTTATTTTCGTTTCCTAAAACAGAGGCAAATGCTTGTATTACCTTTAGTTCAGATAATAGTGATTTTACATATTGGCTCGACAATATAGAATTTAAAGAGGCAAATGTTGCAACCAGTAATCCGGATGATTATATTTTGTTCGATTATAATGCAACGGCTACAACGAAAAAAATTACTCTTTCAGGCTCCTATGTAGATCATAAAAACAAAGCTTACTCAGGATCTGTTAATATTCCTCCATATTCTTCTATTATATTAATAAAGATTTCTGGAACTTCCACACCTACGTCGCCCATTGTTACAGGAGATAATGATAGAAAAACTTTAATAAGTACACACAGTCAATTTCAGTCGGAGATAGTATATAGCGAAAATGGAAGCGAATTCAAAGCCTATACTGATACTATTAAAGTTGGTGAGGTTGCGAGAGCAGCGGGATATTGGAAGTTCAAAATAAAAGCAGCAGACGGCAGGAATGAGAGTGAGCTAGTGGAAAGTCCTGCATTTACAATCATTACGGCAACTCCAAAGGCACCTGTTCTTACCGCTAATGATACTGCCAATATCCTTACTGCAACCCATGACCAATATTCTTCAGAGATTGTATTCAGCGAGAACGGCGGAAGCTACCAAGGCTACACCGGTGCAATCAGCGTGGGCAATGTTTCCAGGTCTGCAGGCTACTGGAAGTTCAAAATCAGATCTGGTGCCAACCGGGCAGAGAGTGCAGTGGTTTCCAGTCCCGCTTTTACGGTGATCACAACGCCGAGTGCTCCTGTGCTTGCTGCTGACGATATCGCCAATACACTATCAGCCACTCACGATGCTTATGCAGGAGATATCGTAGTGAGCGAGAATGGCGGAAATTTCCAGTCATACAGTGGAACGATAAATGTGGGTAATGTCGCCCGACCGGAAGGTTACTGGAAGTTTAAGCTCCGAACGGGCGCGAACCACGGTGAAAGTGCTGTGGTTCCAAGCCCGGCTTTCAGCGTGACAGGGACGCCTACAGCACCTGTTCTTACCGCTGATGATACTGCCAATATCCTTACTGCAACCCACGACCAATATTCTTCAGAGATTGTATTCAGCGAGAACGGCGGAAGCTACCAAAGCTACACCGGTGCAATCAGCGTGGGCAATATTTCCAGGTCTGCAGGCTACTGGAAATTTAAGATTCAGTCCTCAAAAAACCACGTTGAGAGTAATGTAGTGTTAAGTCCTGCCTTTAGCTTGGCTAATGAAACATCGCCACCAAGAATTATTGGCGATGATATTGCAAACACATTAACTGCCACCCATAATGAATTTCCGGAAAACATAATGTACAGCGAAAACAACGGTAGCTTCATCCATTATAGTTCCCCGATTATTGTAGGAGATGTGAGTAGACCAAGTGGATACTGGCAGTAGTGAGCTAGATGTGTCTAACCTACCGGCTGGTACTTTTATATTGCTATTTAATGATGGAATGCTTAAATTGGCTAAAACTTTTATTAAACTAGAATAGCGCTCGATGTATTTTCCTATTATTATGTTGCACTATGTCTTAAATGACCCTCATGAGAGCATAGCAAAGTGGTCTATCACACCTAGAAAGTTTATTGAAATGCTTGATTGCATAGCGGAAATTGGCTTGCAGGTTACTACATTTGAAGAAATTCTTGAAAAAAAATTTTCTGGAAGAGAATTAGGTAATAAGGTTGTTATAACTTTCGATGACTGTCCGTCTTCGCTTTTCGAGTTTGCGATCCCGGAACTAATCAAAAGAGACTTAAAGGCTGTTTTCTACATGCCAACGGCATATATTGGTCAGTACAATATTTGGGATGTAGAACAACATGGCACGATCGAAACGCCAATTATGGATGAACTTGCTTTAAAAAAGTTAGTTGAGCTGGGGATGGAAGTAGGCAGTCATAGTAATCACCACATCAAGTTATCTGCAATCAGTGAAGAAAATGCATTCGAAGAAATTAATGATTCAAAAGAACTTTTGGAAAAAATTGTTGGTAAACGCATAAGTTCCATAGCTTATCCTTTTGGAGAAATTCCCAACAATTTCAAAGTTTCCTTGAAAAGAGCAGGTTATCAATTTGGTTTATCCATTTATTCTCCATCACAACATCAATATTCCTTGAGAAGGATTGGCATTTATCAAACGGATTCAAGAAAATCAATGTTATTTAAATTATCTAGATCTTATCACTTATTACGAGGTATAGGCTCTCCGATAAAAAAACTTAAAGAACTAGTAATGAAAAAAGAATATTAGTTCTTTTTTCATTACATGTAAAATGGTAAAATACGTTGTTAACTTGCCATTGCGGTGGTCATCTGCTTCTCATCAAAATGGTTTATATAGGATACCGTACTTTCTATGTTTCTCTTCGAGGAAGCTCCAAAAAGAACAGATTCAATATTAGGAAGACTACAGATATATTCCAAAGCTTCCTCGGGTGGTATAGCCCCACCCGCTAAAACTTGCATTGCAATAAATCTTCCTCTTTTGGTTCTAAGTACCTGTTCATAGGCCTCAATACTACCTGACATTCTAAACCCAACCTTGTTTATTGACGAACAAATTATGGGATTCTCCACGCCATTCCTCTCTAATATTTCATAAAGTTTCGGCATATTCATGGTAATAAAACCAGGTTCGGCATTGTGCTTTTTCTTGACGTGATTATAATAGGCCATGAGGATTTCTTCAGCTTTTAAACCAATCAATAAGTCGGTGATTACATTCTGGAGAAAGATCACTGGAGTGTTGATTCCCTTGAACATTTTCATTTCGGCATCAATCATTAATTCTATCAGGGAAATGTAATCCTTAGATAATACAGCCATGCCCCCTTTGAACAAAGATCCAAAAAGATTACCTGGAACATACTGCTTAATGGTGCCTGTAATACCTAATTCGGTTACAGCATTGGCGTATTTATGAGCATAAGGCATGCAAGGAAAAATTTTGTAATCTTCATATTTTTCAGGATCTCTCCGGATTACATCGCAGATTGCGCTAATTCGGTCATGTGTCGTGCACATAAATGTATTGAGTCCGGCGTCGCGTGCATGATCCAGAGTCTTCACTATAGCATCGTCATTTTTAAATTGAATCGACTGAGCACGTGACTTTTCATCCGAGATATGGTTTACAGCGAAAAACTGGTTATCGCCAAATAATATTCTATCTATCATATTATCTATGTCTTTTAAGTAATTCGATTACTTTATCTGTTTCCCAGGCCTGTTGGAAAGTGTTAATTGTATTTGGCTTTCTATTCATCACTGCATCTATGAAATAGTCCACCTGTGCAGAATATTCTTCGCCTCTTAGATTAAAGTTTACTTGATCTGTTAAGTCAGTAACATATTTTACATTCCAGCCCTTCGTATAATTCTCTTTGTTTTCATCTTTAAGGTAAAGTTTTAACTCATTCGCGTCAGAAATAATTTTTCCTTTTGAGCCTATTATAGTTACTGTTGTAGACATTTTCCTATAGGTTTCTTCGCTCCAGTTAACTGACAAAATCCCACTTACATTACTATTAGTGCTCATAACCGAATATACGGCATCTTCAACAGTGTTAGAGTAAATCGATTTAAGTGTGGCACCCTTAACCTCAGTTATTGGTGAAACGATGTCATTAACCAGGTCAATTACGTGTGATGCGTAGTCCATTAAACACCCACCCCCTTCTTCTGGTTTAGATCGCCATGAACTTTGTTTAGGTTTAGTAACCACCGGTCCATAAGACTCCGCGACAAAGTGGTAAACTTCACCAATCATGCCCGATTTGATAATTCTTTTAACTTCTTTAAAAGTTCCGACAAACTTGTTGTGGTAGCCAACCTGATTTATTAATTTGTTTTTAGCTGCTAGAATGATTAATTCTTGGCCTTCAGTTGTATTAAGGCAAAATGGTTTTTCAGCAAAAACATGTATCTTTCTATCCATGGCCATTTTGATAAGTTGATAATGGAACTTAGTTGGTACAGCTATGAAAACAGCATCTGGATTGACCCGGTCAAGCATTTTTCCAAAATCAGCGTAACACGGCAGTTTGGAATAACGCTCTAAAAAATTGGTTACAATCTTGGAAGTATCACAAACGCCAACAATTTCTACATCTGGATGTGCGCCAAGAATAGAAAGATGAGATATACCCATTTTTCCTGCCCCGACTAAAGCAACTTTTATCATTATATTCTCTTTAATTTTAAAAAAATCATTATCACGTCACCGAAAAAGGTCATTTGGTTTTTAATGTTGCGACGGAAGATTTCCGGACGCTGAAAAATCCTAATGAGCCATCCCATTCTAATCTTAAACCAAAAAGGGTGAATTGGTTTTTGCGTTCCCGCAAACCAGTCAAAAACATTTCCAATACTGATTACCAGACTGGAATTGATTTTGTCTCTAAACTGCGTAGCCCATTTTTCCTGTTTTGGACAAGTCATTCCGACGAATAAAACTTGAGGATTAAACGCGTTGATTGCATCCAGCATGGCCTGATTATCTTGATCACTGAAATCCTCTTTGAATGGTGGTGAATAACTTTTCGATTCTATATGAATATAATCAGTTTTTACACGCTGTTCCATTTTCTGAAGCGTTTCCTCACTTGAACCTAAAAAGAAAATTTTACCTCCTTTTTTATTCATGCGGTCCATGAAATGATAAAATACATCAGGGCCTTGATTTTTTTTGATATTTCTTCCTTTAAGCATGAGAGATGCAAATGCAAAATATACGCCATCCAAAACCAGAAAGTCCGTTTTT
>SEDB01000192.1 GCA_004210715.1 Pedobacter sp. | reverse complement strand
AATTTTTCATCGGATTTTCAGCGGACAACCTGCTTAGTAAATCACTTTCCTTTTCGGATTATAATTTGCTGAACATTAAAGTACAACCTCATTTTTATTTAACTGCTGGTTATGCGATGCAAATTACTGATGAGTTTGTTTTTAAGCCCACTTTTTTAATCAAGGATGATCTAAATGGACCGACTTCACTAGATTTAAATGCTTTTTTATTGGTAAAAGAAAGATTTTGGCTTGGAGCGGTTTACCGAACCACAGCTAAAATTTATCCTAAGCAACATCTTCAATCTGATTTGAGAACTAGGGCTGCTCTGGGCTTAATTACAGAGTTTTTTGTAAAGGATAATCTTCGTTTGGGCTATGGATATGATTATAGCCTGAATAAACTAGCGAATTATGAATATGGTTCGCATGAAATTTCGCTGGGTTACTATTTGGTCACTAAAAAAAGTCGTAGGCCGAAATGTTACTTTTAATAAAATATTTTGAGTCTACTCCGGAAGGTTGTTGGATTCTAGGTGGCAAATTAAACAATGTGAATGTGCTCTGTGTTAACCAAATAATACCCAAGAAGAAATGCAATTGTCAATCCCTGCAACACCTGCTCATCAAGTAAAATCAAATCTTAAGGTTTGGATATCTGATCATGAAAATTTCTTAGAAGGATTAAGAAAACGTGATGAGGTTGCCTTTAGGGAGTTATACCAAAAATACGCGGCTGCTCTTTACGGCAATATCAGAAGAAAGGTTCAAGACGATTCCAAGTCCGCCTACATTTTAGAATGTGCATTTCTGGAAATCTGGGAATCAATAGCCTCATATGATGACACTAAGGCCAGGTTGTTTACCTGGATGAATCAGATTTGTATTAGAATGACAAATAGTTTGATCGAAACTGATGATTAAAGATCTTTATAGCGAATTTGAGGTTGAGTAAATGGCTCATTGCTGTTGACGCTACTTCACGATTTGCTTATAGGTATCAATGTTGATAGATATACGACCAACATATTTTTAACAAGTTTGCATTGGATTTACGGGACGATTCAATCAAATTTCGGAGCCTTCCTTTTTAGGGGGGCTTTTTTTTGTAGCATGCATATAGGGTTTAGCGCATTTGGTCAACTAGCGTAAAAAATCTTTGTAAAAGAAAAAGGAGACCTCATCCAAGCGTCTCCTTTTTTTCTAACCAAATATAAACCTGTTATGAGCCAGGCTTTGTCTTTAATCCTCTTAAAAAGACCTAAGTCTTTTGAGGATGATTTTTCTTTTTATTAGTAAACAAACATCGTTCCGTTTATTACTCTACAAATATAGGAAAAAATTTGATAGTGTAAAAAATACACTATTAAATTTTTAAGTTTTTTTTTGTCATTTTTTATTTACAATCAATTTCAAAGTGCGGTTTGTCATAAAAAATTACTTCGTTGCAAATATACGGCAGTAATATGTTAAATAATTGTTAAATAATCGCAAAATTTAATGTTTTATATTGAAATCGTATCATTTTGACAGCCAAAATAATTTTTAAGTCGAATTTTCAGGCTATTTCTATCGAATTGTCGAATTTATATTGAATTATTTAGCTTTCTTTTTTAATAATTATGTAAATATAACCCTTTTAGATATTTATTTTATTAGTGAAAATTATTTTTATATAGAAAAAGCGGCTAATGTCTAAAACATTGCCGCTTTTTGGATTTTAGCAATTTTGCTAGATTATTTTAATTCTGCATAGTATTCTACGAATTTTGCAAGTGCAGATGAATATCCCCACTCATTATCGTACCATGAAACCACTTTAACGAAGTTATCGTTCAATGAAATACCTGCGCCAGCATCAAAAATAGATGCGTGATCATTACCGATAAAGTCAGATGATACAACCTCATCTTCAGTATAAGCTAAAACACCTTTAAGGTAACCTTCTGACGCTTCTTTCATAGCTGCTTTAATTTGCTCATAAGTAGCTGGTTTTTCTAAACGAGCTGTTAAGTCAACAACAGAAACATCAGCCACAGGAACGCGGAATGACATACCTGTAAGTTTTCCTTTTAATTCAGGAAGAACCATACCTACAGCTTTAGCCGCACCAGTTGATGAAGGAATGATGTTTGAAAAACCACCACGTCCACCTCTCCAGTCTTTAGCAGAAGGACCATCAACGGTTTTTTGAGTAGCTGTTACTGCGTGGATAGTACTCATTAAGCCTTCAACGATACCGAAATTATCATTTAATACTTTAGCGATTGGCGCTAAACAGTTTGTTGTACAAGATGCATTGGAAACGATCGTTTGATCAGCTGTCAATTTATCATGGTTAACACCCATTACATATGTAGGGATATCGGCATCTTTAGCAGGAGCTGAGAAAACTACTTTTTTAGCTCCTGCTGCGATATGTTTTTCAGCATCAGCACGTGTTAAGAATAAACCTGTTGATTCGATCACTACTTCTACACCTACAGCATCCCATTTCAAATCAGCAGGATTTCTCTCTGCAGTTACACGGATTGTTTTACCGTTAACCACTAAATTACCGTCAACAACTTCAATTGTTCCATCAAACTTGCCGTGGGTAGTATCATATTTTAACATATAAGCCATATAATCTGGCTCAATTAAATCGTTAATCGCTACAATATCTAATCCTCTTTTTAATGCAGCTCTGAAAACCAGTCTGCCGATACGGCCAAAGCCGTTTATTCCAATTTTGCTCATTTTTTTGTTAATTAGTGTAATGTTTTAATAAATTAAGTATTGGTTCTTTAATAATCGTTTTAATTTTAAGTTTGTGTCGCTCTGCAGCAATTTGCAAGCGATCTTCCAGTTCTGCAGCTACTTTGCCCACAAAATGAATCTCCTCATTAGCATATTTATTCGCTGTTGGAATAATGTAAGTCTGGAAATATTTCTCAAATCCATCATCAATTATTTTGATGATGTGTTCATGATCGATGTTCTGCGTGAAAAAGTCAAAGAAAGAAGTTAAAAAAACATTGGCCTGTGGCTTTCTGTAGATTCTCTCTAATATTTGAGGGCGATCCAGATTGTAATTTCTGAAAAATTTTGTTTCCAAATCTTTCGGTAATTTTTCACTTAAAAAATCTTTTAAAAGCATTTTTCCAAAGTAATTTGAAGAACCTTCATCTCCAAGGATATATCCCAATCCAAAATTATTTCTCAAAGGTTTTTTGCCGTCGAAATAAGCGCAGTGTGAGCCGCTTCCCAGCATTCCAACTATCCCTGGCTGATCATAACATGCTGCTTTTGCTGCGCCAAACAAATCATCCTCAACAAAAATCTTACTGTATCTAAAAAAAGATGAAAGGGTTTTTGCTAACTCTTCTTTGCGATCGGGCGATGAAGCGCCGGCTGCAAAAAAGTAAATTTTCTTGATGTTTTCCGCGTTGTTTACCAAAACAACTTTTTTATTCAATATCTGTAAAATTGTTTTGGGATCTACAAAAGTTGGATTTATCCCAGTGGTATTGCAATGCGCAACAACTTGTCCGTTTTGGGTTAATTTCCAAAATGCTGTTCTCGATCCACTGTAAACAACTGCTATCATTATTATATAGATAAAACTTCGGTCATCTCCATCAAATCCGGTTCTAGCTTAAAGCTATGTGCTGTTAAAGCTTCAGCAATACTGGTTAATTTGATTTCATTTCCTTTCAATCCCACCATCTGTTCAGTTTCGCCAGCAATCAATGCGTTAACGGCAGCAAAGCCTAAACGGCTACCTAATATCCTATCGAAACTGCTCGGACTTCCACCCCGTTGAAGGTGGCCAAGTATGGTCACTTTGGTGTCGTAATGATCAAAAGTTTCTTTTACTTTCTTTGCAATATCATAAGCACCACCTTGTTTATGTCCTTCAGCTACAATCACGATACTCGATGATTTTTTTGTTGCAGCACCCAAAGCAAGTTTCTCAATGAGTTCCGTTACGCTGGTTTCCTTTTCTGGCAATAAAACTGCCTCAGCACCACTTGCAATTGAACTTCTCAGTGCAATACAACCCGAATCTCTACCCATTACCTCAATAAAGAACAACCGGTCGTGTGCATCTGCAGTATCTCTGATTTTATCAATAGCCTCAATTACCGTATTGATTGCAGTATCGTAACCTAATGTAAAATCAGATCCAACTAGGTCGTTATCAATCGTGCCGGGAATACCAATCACTTTGACGCCAAAGGTTTCAGAGAATCTTCTGGCACCAGTAAAAGTTCCATCGCCTCCGATTACCACTAATCCGTCGATGTCGTTTTTCTTTAAATTGTTATATGCAATTTGTTGCCCTTCGTCGGTTTTAAATTCAAGGCAACGTGCGGTTTTTAATATCGTTCCGCCCAAGTGTAAAATATTACTTACAGATCGGGCGTCCATTGGTTTTATGTTGTCGGTAATTAGTCCCTGGTATCCTTGCATCACACCAAACATGTTGATGCCATGGTAAATTCCGGTACGAACAACAGCTCTGATCGCGGCATTCATTCCTGGGGCATCGCCACCAGAAGTAAGTACAGCTATATTTTTAATATTTGGCTTCATCTATGATACGAATATAGTGTGTAATTTTTACACTAAGTAATTTTTTTTATTTTTTTTACTTAATATTGAAAGTCATACCTTTATCTGCTTAAAATAACTAAATTTTACCTTGGAACAAATTTTACCTCATTTAGATTCAGTATTCTCGATAGATTGCGTTTTGTTTGGATTTGATGG
>SEDB01000191.1 GCA_004210715.1 Pedobacter sp. | reverse complement strand
GCACCGATAAACGCGTCTTTACCGCCGCCTATCATGCCCATTCTTAATTTTCTCTTCATTATTAAAAAGTGGTAAGTAATAAGTTATAAGTCTTACGTAAAACTTATAACCTACAACTTATAACCAATTTATATATTATTTTTCTTTAACTCTTTCACTGCGTAATCTGCAGCTCGGGCAGTTAATGCCATAAATGTTAACGATGGGTTTTGACAAGCGATTGATGGCATACAAGCACCATCAGTAACGAAAACATTGCTCACTTCATGCATTTGATTCCACTTGTTAAGCACTGATGTTTTAGGATCATTACCCATTCTTGCAGTTCCCATTTCGTGGATGGCCATGCCTGGATAACAACCTGCATCAAAAGTTTTGATGTTTTTCATGCCTGCTTTCTCCAACATTTCTGCCGCATCGTTCATCATGTCAACACGCATTTTCTTTTCGTTTTCTTTGTATTCGCAATCAATTGCCAATACCGGCTGTCCCCATTTATCTTTTTTGGTTTTATCGATATAAACCTTATTCTCGTAGTAAGGTAACATTTCGCCGAAGCCACCTAAGCCCATGGTCCATTTACCAGGTTTAGTCATTTTCTCTTTCAAGCCAGAACCAAATGATAATTCGGCGACATCACTTTGCCAGTTGCTTCTATTTGCACTACCCTGATAACCAAAACCACGTAAATAATCACGTTTATCATTACCGATGTTTTGGTAGCGTGGAACGTAAATTCCATTCGCACGGCGTCCGTAAGTGTACTTGTCGTCAAAGCCTTCTGCTTCGCCATTTGCGCCACAACGGAAATGGTGATCCATTAAGTTATGCCCCAATTGACCACTTGCATTACCTAAACCGTTAGGATGTGCTTCTGATGTTGAGTTTAATAAAATGAAAGTGGTGCCCAATGTAGAACCGTTAACGAAAACGATTTTAGCATAAAACTCCATCGTTTCATTTGTTTGCGCATCAATTACCATTACACCTTTTGCTTTTTTCGTATCCTTATCATAAATGATGTGGTTTACGATAGAATAGGGTCTCAACGTTAAACGTTTTGTAGCCATGGCAGCAGGCAGGGTAGAGGATTGTGTAGAAAAGTAAGCTCCAAACGGACAACCGCGGCTACATAAGTTTCTATACTGGCAATTTCCACGGCCTTTATGAGGAACAGTAAGATTGGCCACACGACCAATCATCATGATGCGCTCTCTGTTGTAGGCTTCTTCAATTCGTTTTTTAACTGACTTTTCTACAATGTTCATGTCCATTGGAGGTAAAAACTCTCCATCAGGACAAAGCGGCCAGTTTTCTTTCGATCCACTGATGCCTGCAAAACGTTCTGCATAATCATACCATGGAGAAAGTTCTTTATAACGCACAGGCCAGTCACTTCCATGACCGTCTTTTGCATTATCTTCAAAGTTATGATCACTTAAACGATAACTTTGGCGGCCCCACATTAACGATTTTCCACCCACGTGGAAACCACGGTACCAATCGAAGCGTTTATCTTCAGTATAAGGACATTCCAAATCGTTTACCCACCATTTTTCATTGGCTTCCTGATACGGATAATCTCTTTTTTGTACAGGGTGGGTACGTTTTTGTTCTTCGGTTAATTTACCCGCATGCTGAAATTCCCATGGGCTTTTCATGGCGTTTTCATAACCTGTAATATGTTCGATGTTCATTCCTCTTTCGAGCATGAGCACTTTTAAACCTTTTTCCGTAAGTTCTTTTGCAGCCCAGCCGCCACTAATTCCCGATCCTATCACAATAGCATCGTAAGTATTTTCTGCTTTTAAATTTGTATTTAAATTCATGATGTTTTGTCGTTGTTTTTAGAAATTAGGTTGCCCATGATTTTTGACCTGGTTTTAATGGCGCATTACCATCGTACCTGCCCGGAACAAGAATGTATTCACGTGCCTGCGTACAACCAATTTCTGATGCATAATAACCTAATAAAGTGAGGTCTCTTGCGGTAACAAAAAAGTAAACCAGATCTTCGTTTTCAGGAGCTTTTGTTTCTTTTTGAGCAATTGACATCAATCTTAAATCAACCATCAGTTTAGTTTTTTCAGCAACGGTTAAACTCATGTAGTTTTTGCCGAAATCTTTCATTGCTTTCTCTTGAAGTTGCTGAAAGCCTCTTGCAAATGAAGTTTGCATGGTTGTTGGGTAACAATCCTTTATCATCATTGGAATAAATTTCCCTACTCCAGCTGCTTTTGCTCCTGGAGATGATTTGGTAGTCGGGACAATGATGTTGGCAAATTCAGCGAAGATTTTTTCATCCTGAACAGAGAATGAAACAAAGTTTTTTTCATTTTCAGGGAGCGTAAAACTTTCGAATAGAACGCCCATTGTACTCGCTGAGATTGCACCTCCCAACAAGAATGCGACGTTTTTGAGTGCTTCTCTTCTATGCATCGTTTTTATGATTTTATATATTGGTTCTTTATGCGTTGAATGAGTAATATTAGAAAAAATATGGCGGAAAAATCAAATCTTAAAGCCTAATTTAACAATCTGCAATGCGATTGTTACTACGTAGAATTATTCTAAATAAGAGGAGTATTCCCGTCTATTTAACGTTTATTAATCCTTTTTTTATCGACTTAAGTTCGTGTACTATATACAATATCTGTATGTAAACCTTTTATTCACTAATAAACATGTCATATCAGGTAATTACCAATTTTTGAATGGTTTAAATTAAATTGTTTTTTACATAATCGTAGCTTTCGGTAATGCTTTGAAAAGGTTCTTTTCTAATTAAATCCTGTTCTGTAAAAATATAATCCAGGCCAGCAAGTTTCGATTCCGCAAAAATGCTTTTGAAATCTATTCTTCCAGAACCTACTTCTGCAAACACCGCTTTATCATCTTTATCCATATCCTTTACATGGAACATTTTATAACGACCTGGATTTTTCTTAAACATATCTACTGGATTTAATCCTGCATTTACAGCCCAAAAAATATCTAGCTCAAAACCTACCAATTTTGCATCTGTTTCATTCAATAAAATATCATAGCCGGTAGCGCCATTTCCTTGATCTTTAAATTCGAAGTTATGGTTGTGATAAGCTAATTTCAACCCTGCCTTTTTACACAATTCTCCAGCAGTGTTAAACTTGGCGGCCATCCTTTTATAATCATCCAAATTTCCATTGGTTCTAATATCAGTTGGCAGCGCAGGAATAACAAAATACTTTTGGCCAACACTGTTAGCCACTTCGATATGTGTTTTTAGAATTTTGTCGTCACCTGATGATAAAAACTCAGTGGTATTGTAGTGGCCACTTGGGCAAGTTAAATTGTTGTTTTTCAATAAAATATTAAAATCTTTCGCTTCCAATCCCCAAAAACCTTTAACCTCGTACTTACCCGGGTAGCCGTAATAAGTTTCCACCTGATTATAACCTATTTTTGCAACATGCTCTATGGTTGCTTTTACATCCGCAGTTAACTGTTCTCTTAAAGTAAATAAACCAATACCAATTTTAGAAATTTTGGCTGGTTGGGCCAAAGCCGATGTAATTACCGAAGGACTTAAAAGTGCCGCAGCTGCTGCTAAGCCCGTTTTTTGTATGAATGATCTTCTTGTTGTCATGATGTAAGTAAATTAAAAAAAGCCGGAGTATAAACTCCGGCTTTAGCTGTTAAAATGAATAAGCCAATGATCCCCAGAAAGTACGTTGAAGTAATGTTCTGCCAATCATTAATTGACCAGGAGTAACTGTTGAGAAATCTCTGAATTGATCTCCACGAACATCACCCTCGGTTAACACTTTTGCATCTAACAAGTTGTCTGCCCAAAATCTTATTGCTATTTTCTTATTAAAATTATAACCTGCACCAGCTTTCATTACAACATAACCTGGTAATTTATAGCTCTCGCTAGGAGAAGTATAACGGCTACCCACGTAGTTTGCAGCTACATATAAATTGAAGTTTTTGTAGTCATAGTTCGCACCCAATTCGGTATTCAGTACTGGAACTCTTTCAGTTCTGTTGCCCGTAAAGCTATACACACGATTTCCAAATTCAGCAGCAACAGCAGCATTCCCACTCGTATTCGCCTCGTAATCTGTGTATTTTGAGTCTTGTAAAGTTCCTGTTAAACGTAAGCTCAAAGGCTTTGCAATTTTGTAAGATATTTCGTACTCTGCACTAAATGTACGGGTAGATCCGAATGCTACTAAAGCTTGTTGACCAGCAGATACCGTTGGTACGTTAATGCTTAACGACACATTTTTAATTGATGAATAACTGCCTGATGCGAAAATAGCCAAGTTGTTTTTAGCGTATTTGAAACCAACTTCCCTTGCACCTATATCTAAACGCCATTGATCTGAAATCTTAATTTCATCACCTGCATACAATGATAATGTTCTCGTATCGCCAATGAACGTATTTTTACTGGTTGCGGTTCTTCCTGGAGCGGTAGGCGATTGTAAGATAATACTTGGGTGCTCTTTAAATTCTGTGAAAGAACGAAAACCAAAACGTAAATCATCACGATTGTATTGGTGTATCCCGGCACCAATGTTTAAACTATGATTTTTAATGGTTTTCTTTAAGTCTAAGTAGTTAACAACCTGAACATCGCTGTTAATTTGACCTTGTGCATTTGAGGTAACTACATAATCGCCAGATACAAATGGTGCAACTGATCCACCTGGATAATAATATGGCGTGGCTGCTGTTCTGGCTGTAATACCAGCTGGAGCGGTATAAGTACTGTTGGTATGTGTATTTTGATAACGGAAATTGTTAACGATTTGCCATCCACCATCAGTTAAATAGTTAAACTGGAAACCAGCTGATCCTAATTTAGTGTGAATACCATCTTTTAGCGTAAAGTCATGCACCCCTGTTGTCGGGTCGTTGTAACTCCAATCGGTTTGAACAGGCGTAATAGACTGATTTGCCATGTTGTAATCGCGATAGGTTGTTGGTTTCCCTGTTCCATCATAAGGATAGTAGCTGGTTAATAAGAATTGAACTTTATCATTCAAATATTTACCATACACACGAAAGAAACCTTTATTGTTTTTGAAATTAAAAGTCATGTTACCTTTAACCTGACCGCCTCTGTTTGCAGGATTAAAGCCTTGGTCTACTACACCATTATCAGTACGGTAAAAACCACCAATATTGTATTTAATCTGGTCATTAATTTTTCCCCCTGTGTTACCATCAAAACGGTAAAGTCCCTGAGAAAAACCTGTGGTAAATTTAACCTGACCATATTGCTTGTCGGCACCAACATAACTTAAATTATTAACTACTGCACCAGGTGTGTTGGCTTGGATAATAGCAGCATTACCACCTCTAATGGCTTCGATGTTTTGAATGGTTAAATCTGTTTTATAATATTGATCTACAGAAGGATTCGTATTAAATCCTGTAGGTAAAAGCGGTAAGCCGTCTTCCTGGATACCTAAGAAAATATAACCACCTTGTTGCGGAAACCCACGTACCCAAACATTACCCGGGCCATCACCACCTGTGCTTTCTACAGTTAAACCTGGTATGGCTTTCAGTAAATCGGTACTGTTCAAGGGTGCCCTGTTGGTAATATCTTTACTGCTCACAGAAGTTAAAGCCACAGAACTTTCTAATTTTTTCTTTGGATTACCACCAGTTACCATTACGCTTTCCAACTGAAGATTATCTTCAGATAAGCTAATGCTGATGTTTTCATCTGCATTGCCTGCCGATAGATTTACTTCTTTAGAAATGAAACCTACATAACGTACCACCAGTACACGGCTGTCAACAGTTAGCCCTTTCAAAGCAAAATTTCCATTTTCATCTGTTGTGGTACCAATGGTTTTGCCTTTAACAGTTACCGATACGCCAGGAATTGGATTGCCCTTACTATCCAAAACTTTTCCTGTAACTACGCCGTCAAAGGCTTTCAATAATTCGAGGTTGTTATTAGCGGGAATAGAATAGAGCAAAATTTGATCTTTAACTATCCTATATCCCACGTCATAACGTTTTAGCGAATTCTCAAGAAAGTA
>SEDB01000012.1 GCA_004210715.1 Pedobacter sp. | reverse complement strand
TCAAATTTGATTGCTTTATTGCTTCAATCATTGAGTGCAAGATTGGGAATCGTAAGGGGGCTCGATCTTGCCCAAGCATCTAAACATGCCTATCCTCGCTGGGCAAACATCCCATTGTTTGGATTAGCGCAAACAGCCATTATCGCCTGTGATTTAGCAGAGATTATTGGAATGGCAATCGGTTTGCAGTTACTTTTTGGATTACCATTAATTTGGGGAATTTCGATTACCATTTTTGATACGATTTTGCTTCTTTTTCTCCTTAATAAGGGTATGAGAGCGATGGAAGGATTTATTGTTTCGATGGTTTTCATTGTTGGAATATCTTTTCTGGTTGAAATGTTCATTGTTGAGCCATCATTAAAAGAAGTTGTAAAAGGCTTTGAACCCTCAGTTTTAGGTGGAGATGCTTTATACATTGCAATAGGAATTATTGGCGCTACAGTAATGCCACACAACCTTTATCTCCATTCTTCCTTGGTTCAAACCAGAAAGATAGAACGTACAAACAAAGGAATAAAAGAGGCATTAAAGTTCAATCTCATCGACACCACCGTTGCGCTTAATCTTGCTTTTTTTGTAAATGCAGCCATTTTAATCTTAGCTGCAGCGGCATTTTATAAAAATGGACTCCATGAAGTTGCTGAGATTCAGGATGCGCACAAATTACTTTCCAATATTTTCGGCGATGTTGCTCCTGCCCTATTTGCTATTGCATTAATTGCAGCCGGACAAAGTTCTACGGTTACCGGAACCTTAGCTGGTCAGATTATAATGGAAGGCCACATCAATTTAAGAATACAACCGTGGCTACGCCGATTAATCACCAGGCTATTGGCAATTGTTCCAGCGTTCTTCACGATTCTTCATTATGGAGATGATGCACTGGGAGGATTATTGGTTTTAAGTCAGGTGGTTTTAAGTTTGCAATTGGGATTTGCGGTAATTCCACTGATACATTTCAATTCTGACAAAAAATTAATGAAAGATTTTGCCATTAAAACCTGGGTAAAGGTTTTGGCTTGGGCAAGTGCATTTGCAATTGTCGCATTAAACGTAAAGTTAGTTATTGAAGAAATAAGTGGTTGGGCAAAAGAAGCCAATAACTGGTGGATATATGTAATCGTTGTACCTGCGTTAATATTTATTGTATTTCTGTTGCTTTATGTTTTCTTTCATCCAATGATTGAGAAGAAGAATCGCAGCAGACAAATGGTTCCTCATGGCGACGCACTGGATATTGGTAAAATAGATAAAATCAGTTATTCGAGAATTGGTATTGCCGTCGATTTTTCAAAAAATGATCGCAATACGATTCGTCATGCCCTGATTCAAGGCGGAAAAGACGCTCATTACTTCTTGATTCACGTAGTGGAAACAGCTGCTGCCCGTTACCATGGCAAAGATGTCTTCGACCATGAAACACAAAGCGATAGAGAGAATTTAGATAAATATAAAGCCAATCTGGAAGATCTGGGTTACGATTCTACACCCTTTATTGGTTTTGGAAGCACCGCAAAAGAAATAGCAGATATTAGTAACAAAAATGAGCTAGAGCTTTTAGTTATGGGCGCACATGGTCATAAAGGATTAAAAGACCTTATTTTCGGAACAACAGTTGATTCCGTTAGGCACAAGGTAAGCATACCAGTTTTAATTATCCGATAACTTATTTACCAATTGCTTGCATTAATTTTTTAACTCCTCCATCCCCTGCATTGTACACCAAAAGTTTTCCTGCTGGAGAATACAAATACATTGCAGGGTACATTTTAGGCAGAAAAGCTGGAATAAAAAGTTGATTTTTATCTTGCAAAACAGTCACATTTGGTTTGGTATTTAGTCCTTTTGCGTAATTATTAAAAAACTGTGGAATGATGTAAGCCTGATCCAAAGTGATCATATAAATATTTACATCTTTAAATTTTGCGTAGTTAGTATTAAGCAATTTGGTTTCCCTTTGACAATGTTCACACGTAACATCGAAAAGCATAAACAGATTCTTTTTTCCTGGCACCAGGTTCTTGTTTGAAAAGGCTTTGCCATCTAATTCAAAAAATGTGAATTGAGGTAATATTGTTGGCTGTTGAGCATTTACCTGAACAGAAATGAAAATTACTAATGCTAAAAGAAGGGTTCTGAATCTCATATCGGATGTTTATCAGCCAAACTTAAATAATAATTTTTAACCAGTTGGTATAACCTTTAGTCTTTACAAACAGATGAATATTTTAATTGTTGATTTTAGCAGCTAATGAAATAAATAAAAACAGAATTATAACATCAAATTTTAAGATATTTGCAACCCAGCATATTTGCTGATTTTTATAATGTAGATTTTATCTACCAGAAATACATTTCAATTTTGAAAAACGACATTAATATAAAAAACAAAAGAGCATATTTCGACTATAATTTACTTGATAAATATGTGGCAGGAATTGCACTATTAGGTACAGAAATTAAAGCCATACGACAAGGAAAAGCAACAATGACCGATGCATTCTGCATGTTTATTGGTGGCATTTTATATGTAAGAAATCTTCATGTTTCTGAATATAGCCACAGTTCTTTCTACCATCACGATATAAAAAGAGATCGTGCTTTATTGCTTCAAAAGAAAGAATTAAGAAAGTTAAAACTCAAAGGCGAGGAAAAAGGCTATACTATTGTTCCTTTAAGAATCTTTATCAATGAAAGAGGTTTTGCAAAAATGGAAATTGCTTTGGCTCAGGGTAAAAAAGAATTCGATAAACGTGATAGCTTAAAAGATAAAGACATGAAACGTGAACTAGACAGAGCGATGAAAAGATAATTTAATCAGCAGTTTTTAGTTGGCAGTTTTAACTGGAACAAGCCAACTAAAAACTGATTACTGCTACCACGCCTGGTCGCCAACTAAAGGTACAAACCTAAACGTATCCAGAACTATTTTTTCGTAATCCGTTTCGCTCACGCGGATAACCGTTACCATTTTTTGGGTTTTCTCATCTCCAACTGGTATAACCAGAATACCACCAATCTTCAGTTGTTTTAGGAGAATCTCCGGTACTAATGGAGCACCGGCAGTAACTATAATTTTATCGTATGGAGCATGTTCGGCAATTCCTTTTGAGCCATCGCCACAATAAAAAATTGGCCTGTATCCCATTCCAGGTAAAACTTGTATGGTTCTGTTATAAATATTCTCTTGCCTCTCGATGGTAAAAACCTGGGCACCAAGTTCCATTAAAATACAAGTTTGATAGCCAGACCCTGTACCAATCTCTAATACTTTGTCGCCTTTTTTTATGTGCAGTAATTCGCTTTGATAAGCAACGGTATAAGGTTGAGAAATGGTTTGTCCATCGCCTATCGGGAACGCAATATCTTTATAAGCCTGGTTCCAGAAAGTTTCATCAAAAAAGAAATGTCGTGGTACTTTTCCAATTGCTTCTAATACGTTTCTATCCTCAATTCCGCGAGATTTCAGTAATTCAACTAACTTCTTTCTCGCACCACGCTCTCGGTAATTATCAACAAATTTATAGGCCATGAAGTCTCAAAATTAGCTAATTTTAGCATCGATACAAGATAAAGAAATTAACATTAATATAACTACCAGTAAATCAAAACTAAAAACTACTACCTGAAGAAAGTACAAACATTAATTGTGTATTAAGGAATTATTTCTACTTTTGAAGTCTAAAAAACACACTACTCTATCTCTATTAGAAATGAAAAAAGTATTCTTGAGCATATTTTTGTTAGCAACAGTCATATCAACCAACCTTTTAGCACAAACCAGTGCTGATTATAATTATTCTATTGCAGGAAGAGCTTTTAGCTTAATGCAATTACCTAAAATACTAAACCAAACAAATACTCAAGACTATACAAAAATGTATGGAAATGGCGTAATACTTAAATTTAACGACAATCAGATTAGCTATAGAATTAGTGGTAATTATTTTAGAAGCAGAGACGTTACTTTCCAAAATACTTGCGAAACTTGTGAAATAGGGCAAGGAAAAGTGACAGATTATTCATTTAAAATTGGCTTCGAGAAAAATTTTAATTATTCAAGAATTCAACCATATTTTGCATTTGACTTTGGTTACCGTTCAAACAGATTCACAGGAACATTGTCACCAGCAAATTCAATGGTTCCTTCAACAAGCCAATCGGCCGATGCAAGTAAGAATGGATTAGTAATGACACCGTCATTAGGTTTCAAAATTAATATTATTCCAAATTTAGCAGTGTTCGCTGAAAGTAGCCTGGATTTCTATTATTCATATGAAAAGCAGGATATTACACAACCTAATTTAGCAGGAAGAACAGTTAACACTTACAATAAGTGGGAATTTCTATTGAACCCAGTTTCAGCAGGAATCCAATTCAATTTCAATAGTAAAAACTAATAAGGATCTACATCTATCTGTGTAAAGACTCCCTTAAATTCTTTGGTGGCATTGAATTGGGTCAACGTTTCTCTTAGTGCATCTTTTACCTTTTGTATGGCGGTGTGTTTATCCGCTTTTATAATAATTTGCTTGATGTAAAGATTTCGCACACGACTAATTAATGGTTGTTCCGGGCCTAAAACTCGTTTACCAAATTTGGCTTTAAGAATATTTGCTAAGTTAAAGGCGGCATGATCGAGTACATTTGAATCCTTATGTTTGACGTAAAGGAATATCATTCGTGAAAATGGAGGGTATTGAAATTTTTCACGTTCAGCGATTTCATCATTATACATTCCTTCATAATCGTTGTCTACCACCTGCTTAATAATTCGGTTATCCGCATCATAGGTTTGGATGCATACATTTCCCTGATCTGCTCTCCTACCCGCTCTTCCCGCTACCTGGGCTAAAAGCTGGAAGCTACGTTCGTAAGCCCTAAAATCAGGATAACCCAAAAGCGTATCGGCGTTAATTACACCAATTAAGTTCAAATTATCAAAATCTAAGCCTTTAGCCACCATCTGTGTTCCTATCAGGATATCGGTTTTTTTCTCCTGGAAATCATTCAAAATTTGCTGCAAACCATTTTTAGTTCTGGTGCTATCCATATCCAAACGAGCAATAGTAACATCCGGATAAAGCAATTTGAGTTCTTCTTCTATGCGCTCGGTACCAAATCCTTTCTGCTCGACATGTACAGAACCACATGCTGGGCAAATGTTAACACTGCTTTGCTGATAACCGCAGTAGTGACAATGTAATTTGCCGCTGCTTTTATGGTAGGTTAAGCTCACATCGCAGTTAACACATTTTGGCGTATAACCACAGGTGGCACAGATCAAAATGGTTGCATAACCTCTTCTATTCTGAAAGAGAACGATTTGCTCCTTCTTAGAAAGCGCCAAATCGATATCTTTAATTAATACACTTGAGAAATACGACACCATCGTTTTTCTTTTCGTTTCTTCGGAAATACTAACCACCTGTTGGTTTGGTAACTGCACTCCACCGAAACGCTCTTTCATTTCAACCAACGCATATTTACCTTGTAGAGCATTATAATAACTTTCCAATGAAGGTGTGGCTGAACCGAGAATAACTTTAGCCTGATGCAAATGCGCTAAATAAATTGAAGCATCTCTAGCCTGGTAACGAGGTGCCGGATCATACTGTTTATACGAAGGTTCGTGCTCCTCATCAACAACAATCAATTTCAAATTTTGAAAAGGGAGAAAAACTGCAGAACGTGCTCCAAGTATAACTTTATAAGCTCCTGTTCTAACCTTATTCCAGATTTCCACCCTTTCACTATTATTAAACTTAGAATGATAAACACCAATCGCATTTCCAAAATAACGTTTAATACGTTCTACTATTTGCGTAGTTAGTGCAATTTCTGGCAGCAAGAATAAAACCTGGCCATCTGTGTTTTGAATAATTTCTTCAATTAACTTGATATAAACCTGGGTTTTACCAGAAGCGGTAACACCATGAAGTAGAACAACATCTTTTTCTACAAAAGATTTTGTTATCTGAGATAAGGCAGCATTCTGGCCTTGATTAAGTTGAAAATTAACGCTAAAAGCTTCATCGTGTGCCGCCAACCTACTTACTGCTCGCTTCATCACCATGAAAACCTCTTTATCAGTAAGTGCTTTGAGCGCTGCAGGTCCGCAATTACTTTCTTCTAAAAGTTGTTCTTTAGATATTGGAAGATTTGACTTTTGTAATTTAAGATAAGCAAGCAGAGCATCTAACTGTTTAGGTGCTCTTTCTAAAACAGCAAACAATTGTTTCAGATTTTCCTGGTCGGCGTAAAAATCATTTAATAAAACGAATGACTTTAATAAAGGCTTATACTTCTGAACCACTTCTTCAGCAACCAGGATAAGCTCTTTATCTAATAAATCATTAATAATTGGATAAACTGTTTTTTGTCCTAGTAGCTTCGAAACATCATTAACCGTTAGCTTCTCCTGCTTTTTTAATGCTGTAATGATAATCTCTTCTTTCTCAGTGAGTACAATTTCATCACTAAAATCCTCACGTAAGACAAGAATGGTTTCGCTCGCTAGCTTTAAACTGGCTGGTAGAGCTGCAGACATTACATCGCCTTCGTTGCACATGTAATAATTCTTCATCCAATCCCAAAACTTCAGTTGAGTTGATGTAACAACTGGTTCTGAATCGATAATATCAATGATGTATTTTGCTTCGTAAAGTCCTGGTGGAGTAGTGGAAATCCCACTAATTAATGCGGTATAAATTTTATGCTTCCCAAATTGTACCACCACCCTTTTGCCAATCGCAACCTGATCATTCAAATCAAAAGGTATTCGATAAGTATAGTTTTTCGCCAGTGATAATGGCAAAATAACTTCCACAAAAAGTGTTTCTCTTTCTGTAAAAATATCATTTATAAAAGTGTCCATTACTTATCTTTAAAAGCTGCGAAAAACAACATAATCCATCCTAAAACAAATAATAAACCACCAATGGGTGTTAGTGGCCCAATAAGGTTTATAAAATCTAGGTGTAAAATGCTACGCGTTGCGAGTAAATACAGCGATCCTGAGAATAAGACGATACCAAAGGTAAAACAGAAGTAAGCTATATTGATCAGCTTATTTCTATAACGAGCGAATGTTGAGAGGTATAAAAGAGCAAATGTGTGGTAAAACTGATAGTCAACCCCTTTTTGCCAGATTTCCATTGAAGAACTATCTATTAAGGCCTTTAACCCATGGGCACCAAAAGCACCAAGTAAAACAGCCACCACACCGAAAAAAGAAGCAGTAAGTATAATTCGTTTATTCATATTATATCTTGCATGAAGCAATCGCTAAATTAATAAATTGACAAAGAACTTCTCACTAATCAATGTAATAAATTAAATTTGTTGCACAGCGAATGAAAAAGATCATAATTATAATAATTACTTTACTGCTCGGAATCATTTTGATGACGTATTTATATTTCTCAAAATTAGGCAGTGAAAACAATGCAAAAGATTTAGCACTTCAGTGCGCCACCAATAATGCAGCTTTAGTAATATCATTTCAAAATGATAAAGGTTTTTACGAAATAATTAAAGCTCAAAATTTAATTCAGCAGGTTTTAGGCGAAGAAAAAACTGGTCTTTTAAGCAAGCTCAAAGATGTGGTAATTAATGATAATGGACTTAATTCATACATTAAGGATCAGCGCATTTATATTAGCATACTTCCAGATTCAAATAAAACGCTTAATTTCCTTTTAACAGTCCAAATTAAGCCTGAAGAAGATTTAAATAAACTTAATAAACTTATCAAATCAAAAAAATACATCTCATTGGTTAAGAAGGATTTGTATCATATCAAATTAAATGATAGTGTTTCTGCTTATGCAAACGTAAAAGACAGGGTGATTACTTTATCTACTTCTCTCAAATTAATTAACGATGCTGCCATACGCTTAACAGAAAATCCTTTTACGGATTACATCAAGGAAAATAATGGAACTACCAAAAGTGCCCTGGCACAGATTTATGTTAACTTTAACCAAGCCCCACTTTTATTAAAAAACGTATTGGCAGAGAATATAAATGGCAATATTTCTTTTTTAAATAAGCAAAATAGCTTTGCTTCCTTAAACTATAACTTTAGTAAAGAAAGAATTCTTTTCAATGGCAATACAACTTTGAAGAATGAAAATGATTACCTGAAACTATTTGAAAAGAGCATTGCCCAAAGTACTACTATTCAAAACATATTGCCGGAGAACACCGCAAGCTATACCTTATACGCCATTAACGATTATTCTTCCTGGCACAAAGATTTTATCGCTCAACAGACCAAGCTTAATGGAGTAAAAAAAATAGAATCGATTATTAATAATGTTAAAAATGAATACCGTACAGATTTAAATTCGATATTCCCTGTTTATACCAAAAATGAGTTTACTATATTTCAATTAAAAACTGCCGAAAAATTAGCTGCAATTCAACTCAGCAATGGCGAAAAAGTAAAACAGCTTTTGTTCGATGTTAGTACCGATTACAATGATGAAATCAAGATTTTCAAATCATCTAATGTTCTCTATAGCTATTATGGAGAACCTTTTAAAAATTTCAGCAGACCATATTATTGTATTATTGATAACTATTTAATTGTTGCGAATTATGCCAGCACATTACAATCCTTTTTAAACAGCTACAAAAGTAATAAGTTACTCATTCAAAATGCGGAATACCTAGATGCAATGAATCAAATTTCATCTACATCGAATGTTACTTTTTACGTTGGGTTAAAAAATTCAAATAGTATTTTGAGGGATAATTTACTATCAAAATATTACCAGCACTTTCGTGCAGATAGCGGATTGAAAAGTTTTGATACATTCTGCTATCAAATGGTTGCTGATAAGGACAAATTTATCACTAACACCCTCTTAAACAAATATATACAACAAACAATACCAGACTCACTAAGTATCCGTTAATAAGAACACGCCAGAATACTAAATTATACATGAAGAAACTCTTACTTGCCTTACTCATCGTTGGTAGTTACAAAACTGTCAGTGCACAACAATATGGTCTTTTTGGTACAAAAACTATGTTTGATGCTTTTGAAAATCCATCTCAAAAGTCGTTTACATTAGATTCCTCAAGAAAGTTTTCTAGTAATTTTTTCCTACCTTATTTTGGAACCAATGCGGCAAATAGAGGTAACTCAAGTTATTCAGTTAGAAGAATTTCTCAAGCAGGTGTATATGATACAGAAACCCTTTCTCTGGGCAGAGGCGAAATAAATAATTTATACACAAATAGTAATATCTACGTAGCAACTTTTAGATTATTCAAATCATACAAATACCAAAAAGAAATGGGCTTTGCTTGGCAAATCAGATCTGATGCCCACATTGACTATACAAATGAAACATTAGCGATTTTTGATACCTTTTCCCGGTTCCCAACAAATACTGATTTAAGAGATATCTTCAACACCAAAGGTTACCAGCAATCTTACCACCAATTTAGTTTTACCTATAGGGAAAACTACAATAAAAGACTCGCATTCGGTGTTAAAGCAAGCTTATTAAGCGGAATTGTGTACACCGATCTGAATATCAATAACTCGAATCTTTACATTAGTCCTGAAACAAATTCGTTATTGATTGGCTTGAATGGAACCTATTCCAGCAATTTTTATGATTTAGATGAAGTTAACAAAAAAACCTTTTTTCCTAATTTCAATAACCCCGGTTTATCATTTAGCTTTGGCACTAATTACACCACTAAAAAGGGGTTATTCTTAATGGCGAATATTAAAGATCTTGGCTTTATTTGGTGGAGAAGTGGAACGCAACGTACAACTGTTGATACTCAAAAATTTATTGAAGATTTAAGCGACAACCAATCAAATACCAATCAGGAGATCAAGGATATTTTTCTGCTTTCGCAACAAAGTAAAAAGTTTTTGGCTGCCACAAATGCAAAGTTGGATGTATATGTTTCCAAAACATATGGTTTGTATAAGCCTGGCTTAGTGGTTTCTAAAAATCTTTTTTACAAAGGTGGAGACATTGCCTTCGTTAACACATTCAATTATAACAAGCTTTCAGCAAGCCTTACACCTACCTATAATTTAAACAACATATTTATGGTTGGACTACAAGGAAAGTATCAAACTCCAAATTTCGAACTTTTTGGTGGCACAGATAATTTGTTTTCAACGGTAAACCAGGTGAGAGGAATTATCAATAGTACAGCAGATATAGGAAAAGGACCGAACGGTACTTCAGTTTATATGGGTATTGGAATTAAATTTGGAAATGTAGTCAACCATCCACAATTCAGCGATATCATGCCCGGAATAAACGACCATAATGAAGGAAGCTTCTTTAAAAACCTTTTCTCTATTTTTAAAAAGAAATAACTTAAGCTTTCTTTTTGGGTTGAGTAACTACAAAATCTTTTAAATAAAAAGGCTCAAAATAAGCTACATCTTCAAAAAATGTTTGCTTAAAAGCATCATGGGCTAATGGCGACAAATATTTTGCCGAATTAAAGTTTGTATTATCAAAAACAGCATTTGAATGCGTTATTGTTTCTGCACATTTTTCTGCACCGTCACCTAAAAAAGTGATTTTATTGCTTGCAAGTAAATCGCTAAAACTGGTTTCATCAATTATTTTTGCTGATGTTGGCTCTAAAATATTTAATTCAGAATCGAATACAGTTGTATAAACCTCCATCCTTCTGGCGTCAATCATTGGGCATATCAAGCCTGAGTAGTTTGGGTTTTCAAATAAAAATCCAGCTGACATCATTTTTAATGTTTCAATGGCTATTAAAGGTTTATCCAGTGCATAACATAAACCCTTTGCCGTAGAAACGCCTATCCTTAAACCAGTATAAGAACCTGGGCCTTTGCTTACGGTAATGGCATCCAGTTCATGATAGGTTAATTTAGCAGTTTTAATTACTTCATCGATAAATAGCGTTAAGTTACTTGCATGAAGATTTTGACCAATTTCTTCTCTTACTGAAATAGTTTTTCCATCAATTGACAAAGCGACTGAACATACCTGAGTTGCTGTTTCTATTTGGAGTATTTTAGCCATGCGGCAAAGGTAAGAAAGGTTGAGGGTTTTGAGTAAGGAGATTTAAAGAATTTATTCGCTATGGCACAGGATCATGGCCGTGTGCTCCCCATGGATGACAGCGACCAATACGTTTTAAAGCGAGCCAGCCACCTTTAAATGGACCATGTTTGCGAATAGCCTCCATTCCATATTGCGAACAGGTGGGCGTAAACCTGCAATTTGCGCCTAGCATCGGCGAAATGGCGTACTGATAAATCCTGATCAATCCTAAAAAAAACCAAGCAAAAATTTTATTGATGAACTTCATTCGGAAGAATTAAAGTTTTAAACCGTTTAAAAGTAGCTATTAATTTTTTTTGAATAAAAGTGAATTCATACTTTTCCTTTCCAACAAATTGAATAGAAAAAAGCAACAAACCTTTATCAGCAGGAAGTTGATTGTAAAACTCTTGTTCTTTATGTAAACGATAAGCCTCGCGAATACGGCGCTTAAGTAGATTACGATCTACAGCTCTTTTATACCTCTTCTTTGGAACATTGATCACCACCTGAGCCGGAACTTCAGCAGATTCATCAATAAAGAGGTAAGAAATGCGAAATGGATATAATAAAACGGAAGCCGTGTTTGTTTCTTCTCTTTCTTTGCGAAGGTTGGTATGTTCTTTTCATGACTGTATATTATCTTATTATAATTTCAAAATTAAGAGGTGCAAATATAAAGCGATTTCTCTACAAATGCAAGTCTGTTTGATTTTTATTTTTTATTTGAAAGTTCCGAAGGAATTCCAGCAGAACAAATGTAGTAATTCTTTTTAAAATCACATCCTAACTCACTTAAGTTGGCAGATGGAAGACGTATTTCTATTCTTTTAATATTACAAACCTAAAGCTACCTTTAGTTTAACATAACCTGTTTTACTTACCGGAAGCCAAATATCTGATTTAAGCAACACCACGTAGCTGTCTTTTTCTTTTAGTTCGATTTTAGTTACTTGCGCCAAATTAATAATGTATGAGCGATGAATGCGTATAAACTGGCTCGAATCTAATGTTTGTTCGAAATAAGCCATCGTTTTATTTTTGTAGAAAGCACCATCAGCAGTGCTTAATTTCACATAATCATCATCAGCCTCTAAATAGTTAATATCGCCAGTTGGAATGATTTTAATAATACCATCTTTTTTTACCACTACCCTATTGTTTTGCGCCGGGCTCAATGCTGCTGCATCCAATACTGCTTCTGTATTTTCCGTTTTACTTAAACGAGAAGGAAGTTTTTTAATAGCCGCATCAAAGCGTCCTTTATCAATGGGTTTCAGTAAATAATCTACCGCGTTAACTTCAAAAGCTTTAATGGCATACTCATCAAAGGCTGTTGTGAAAATTACGGCTGGCTTATCTTCCACCAATTCAAGCATTTCAAAGCCGCTGATTTTTGGCATTTGAATGTCCAAAAAAATAAGATCAGGCTTGTGCAAAGTAATCGCTTTTAATCCTTCAAAACCATCACAACATTCGGCAACAACTTCAATTTCAGGATGATCGGTAAGATAAAATTTAACAATATCTCTGGCTAAAGGTTCATCATCAATTAGTATCGTTCTGATCATTTGTTTGGGGAATTTTTAGGGTGGTAATATATAAATTATTTGCCTCAATTTCGGTCTGCAATAAATGCGGGTTAGCAAATAACAAATATAACCTTCGTTTAATAGCACTCAAACCGAAGCCTGTGCCACCTGCCGCCTTCATCTCTGGGTCAAAAGGATTTTGAACACGCAGTTCTAGGATATTCCGATCTACAGTTACATCAACTTTTATAGTAATTCCTGCCGAAGTATTATACAACCCAAACTTGATGGCATTTTCTACAATTGGTTGCAACAATGTCCCCGGTAACGATAAATTCAATGTATCCTCTGCAACATTAACTTCGATATTTAAACGATGGCTGAACCTTACTTTTTCGATATCAAGATACAGCTGAATATACTCCATCTCTTCTTCTACCGACACCCATAATTCATCATCGCGTTTTAAAGTTCCACGTAAAAAAGAAGCCAGTTTCGTAATCATCACTCCTGCTTCTTTAGGATTAACCATTGTAAGTGCAAAAACAGAGTTCAAGCTGTTAAATAAAAAGTGAGGCTGAAGTTGGTGTCTTAATTTATTTAATTCGGCTTCTTTGGCCAAGCTTTTAGCAGCAGAAAGTCTTTCATGAGTTTCAGACTGTTCTTCCAAGCGATACCACAAAATATTTGCTAGTGCGCACCAGCCTAAACACATGAATGAGATTAACCCACGAAAAGCAAAGGAAAAGTTGTAGAAATCAAGGAATTCTTTGTAATCGATAAAAATGTACAGCATGGCATATTTTGCTGCATAAATAATCACAAAAGTGAGGGCTAAAGTAATGATCAGCACATATAAAATGCGCTCGTTTTTAGGTTGATAATAACCTAACATATTACTAATAGCAATACAAGCCATCACCAGTAAAAAGTTACTTACAAAGCTGTCGACAAATGAGATTAACCAGGAGAAATTTACAACATAATGTAAGCCAACGGTACACAAAATGAACCATGCAATAGCTATGGCTAAAGTTGTCTTTTGTATTCGGGGTATGGATAGCGGTCTGGTAGTCAAGATGATTTGATTAGTTAAGGTTTAGATAATGTTTGTGGCGAGCTGATTGATCGCCACACTTATTTGGAATTAGAAACTTTTGATTTCAATCCCCCCAAAGAGTACTGTTCCATCCAAAATCAATGTTTTTTGCATTTGATCGACAGGAAGCATGTGCCCCCTTTTATCTTCTACGCTACCAAAAATGGCCGTTACGTTCGATTTTATCGCCCAATTCGGAGGAACAATTAATTTAATTCCACCAAAAACTGCAGTTACATCAATAGAAACTGATTCATTGAAATCGGCTTGTGTCATAATGATATCAGCACCACCAAAAACCGTGGTAATATCTCCACCTTTAAAATTTTTCGAATAAACAGTTTGGTTAGACCCTCCAAATACCGCCGTTATATCAATTACATCATTGGAATTTGCATTTTTATCTGCAGCCTTAAAATCCGCGTCAGTTGTTTCTCCAGCACCAAATTCAGTTTTGAAGTTCTCTTTAAATGATTTTTTATCTTTTGGCTTTAATATTAAAAAACCACCAATAATGACCAGTCCAAACCCGAGTGCATATTTAGATACATCAAAGTCGAAACCCATATCATCTACGGTTTGATATACTCCAAATAGAATGAGAACCAACCACCCAATTCCTTTAAAATCTCTTTTTACACCAAGAAAAACACCTAAAGCAATTAAAAATGTCCAAAAGCTAAATACCCAATGAGGAATATTTAGACCCATATTATCTAAAAGAAATGCAAAGCCGATGACTATAATAACAAAACCACTTAAAATTCTTCCTGAACTTTTAGCTGGCTTATTTTCGTGTATATTTTCCATTCGTTGAATTATTAAAAATCAAAAATATTTATTTAGGTCGAATGAATAGATACGATAACTATAGAATTACGTGAAATGACGGTAAGTTGCCTGATTTCATCGGCGAAATTATTTTCTTATTTTGAGCCCATGAAATATTTACTTTTTATCGCTTGTTCTATCCTATCATTTAATTCATTTTGCCAGGATGTTGTTGTACCTTATAAAATTTACGATGTAAAGCAGCAGAAATTAACAACTGTAGATGAGATTGTGAATGACGTAAAAAATGCTGATGTAATCTTTTTTGGTGAAGAGCATAATGACTCCATTGGCCATCTTTTGGAAGCGGAGATTTTTAAAAAATTTAATGAAAAATTTCCAAAGGAGATAGCATTAAGCTTAGAGATGTTCCATACCGATGTACAGCCTATCGTTGATGAATATTTATCTAATTTAATATCTGAAAAGAATTTTGTTAAAGAAGGAAGAGCATGGCCGAACTATAAGGACTATAAGCCATTAGTAGAATATGCAAAAGACAATAAGTTACCTGTAATTGCAGCAAATGCAGCCACGCGTTATAGTAATGCGGTTACAAAAGGAGGTTTGGATATTTTAAAAAGCTTTCCGAAATCATCTCTAGATATTTTGCCGCCATTACCTGTTGATACCGCTACAGGAAGATACCTTCAAAAGTTCAGTGATTTGTTAGGAGGTCATAGCATGGGTGGAATGAAAGTTTATCAAACTCAAAATTTTTGGGATGCAACAATGGCCTGGTCAATTGCGAAATTTATGAAAGCAAATAAGGGTAAAAAGGTGCTGCACTTAAATGGTCGTTTTCATAGTGATGAAAAGCTAGGAACTTTAGCAAAACTTCAAAAATATGGTCCTCAACTAAAAATCATAAACATTTCATCTTTCAGCAGTGAAGATTTTGATCAACCAGAATGGGAAAAACATAAAAATCTAGGAGATTATATCATCATAACCGATCCGAAAGTTAAAAGGAGTTTTTAAGCAAAAAAGATCTGCCAAAATATTGGCAGATCTTTTTTTTATTTATGCTTTCGCTTTTAATAAGTCTCTGATCTCTGTTAACAAAACCTCCTCTTTTGGTGGTGCTGGTGGAGCAACTACTGCAGCTGCCTCTTCTTTCTTTTTCATTTTATTGATCGCCTTAACCATCATAAAAACAACCATTGCCAACAATAAAAAATTTATAGCTACTGTTATAAAATTACCGTATGCAAATATTGCAGCGTCCGGAGCTGCTTTTTTAGCATCAGCAAGTGATGCTCCTTGTGGAATTAATTCAGCGCCTTTGCCCATTGCAAAATAAATGCTGCTGAAATCTGGTTTGCCAACCATAGCAGCAACCACCGGCATAATTAAATCATCGATTACCGAAGTAACAATTTTACCGAAAGCGCCACCTATAATTACCCCAACGGCTAAATCGAAGGCATTTCCTTTTATAGCAAACTCCTTAAATTCTTTTACAATACTCATAAATTTTTGTTTAGTTTATTTAACACTATAAAAGTAACAAACATTATACTTAATACAAATGTTTAGCATACAATTTAAACCAAACAATCATATTCATTAGATTAATTCCAAAGAATATCTGAAATGATTTGTTTATTTTTGCTCCAATTCTTATAAATAATATGCTAAAGCAACACTTACAACAAAAATTACTACAAAAGTTATCACCACAGCAAATTCAATTTATCAAGTTGTTACAGGTGCCAACGGTTGCTTTAGATACTAGAGTTAAGGAGGAGCTAGAAGATAATCCTGCTTTGGAAGACCCAAGTTTGATGACTCAGGATGAACCAAAAAGTGAATATGACGACCTAAATGATGGTCCAGATGATTTTGATGGCCCCTCTGAAGATAATAGCATGGATGAGTTTAATGTAGATGATTATCTACAGGATGACAACACCAATGATTATAGCACAAATTATAACAATGGAGATGATGATGAGGAGAAAAAAGAAACTCCCATTGCTATTGAAAGTACTTTTTTTGAGAGTCTTCAGGAACAGTTAGACCTCATACCTTTATCAGATCAAGATTTTATAGTTGGAAAACAAATTATTGGCAGCTTGGATGATGATGGTTATCTACGCCGCCCACTGGGTTCAATGATTGATGACTTGGCATTTTCTCAAAACGTTATGGTTGAGGAAGAAGATGTGCTTGAAATGCTTAGATTAATTCAAAGCTTTGATCCTCCAGGAATTGGTGCACGTGACCTGAAAGAATGTTTGCTTATTCAACTGAAAAGAAAAGATCAGAGCAACCCTATAATAGTTAAAGCAATGAACGTTGTAGAAAACTATTTAGATGAATTTACCAGAAAACATTACGATAAGTTAGAGAAAAGCTTAGGCTTAGATAGCGAAGAGCTTAAGGAAGTTGTGAATGAGATTTTGCGTCTTAATCCTAAACCAGGTGATGCAAATCAAGTTACAACCAAGCAAATGCAAATCATTCCTGATTTTCACATCAGTAATAACGATGGCATTTTAATACTCACACTTAATTCAAAAAATGCTCCCGAATTAAAGGTAAGTCGCTCCTACCAAGAAATGTTTGAGCACTACGACAAGGCTTCTTCAAAAGATAAAAAACTTAAAGAAGCTGTTCAATTTGTAAAGCAAAAGCTAGATTCTGCTAAGTGGTTTATTGACGCGATTAAGCAAAGACAACAAACTTTGCTTAAAACTATGAATGCGATTATGCATTACCAATATGAATATTTTTTAACGGCTGATGAGCGCAAAATGCGTCCGATGATTTTGAAAGATATTGCAGATAAAATTGACATGGATATTTCGACGGTTTCAAGGGTTGCAAATTCTAAATACGTTCAAACAGAATTTGGTACATTTTTATTGAAATCATTTTTCTCTGAAGCCATTCAAACGGAAAATGGTGAGGAAGTATCGAATAAAGAAGTGAAAAAAATCCTGGAAGATTGTATTGGAAACGAGGATAAACGCAAGCCGTTAGCAGATGAAAAATTAACTGAAATTCTTAAGGAAAGAGGTTATAATATTGCCCGTAGAACCGTTGCCAAATACAGAGAACAGATGAATATCCCGGTGGCAAGGCTTAGAAAAGAACTTTAGTTAGTCTTTGGTTTATCAGTTTTTTTTGTAATTCGACCTTTCTAAAAAACGGAAGACGGAATAGCCGCCAACCAACTACCACATTCTGATATAGGAAGGTACTTTGTAAATATTGTTTAACAATAGGCCTAAAACAATTTCATGACTACCGTTGCTCACTTGATTTAAATCTGAGGTGGTAAAATCATAGGAGTAGGTTAGGTTTACCATTTTACCTATATTAAAGCCTGCCATTGCCGAAAATGAATCATCCTTGCGGTAACTTCCACCAAGCCAAAGTTTATCTCTAAAAGCTAATTTCATATTCAAGTCTACAGAAAATGGGCTCGGCTGAACATATTTGACCATAACGGAAGGAATTGCAGCAATTTCATCATCGATAAAAAACTTGTAACCAGCTGTTGCAAAAAAATGAGGAACTGCTTTCCCCTGATTGTATGTATCATCACCCGAAAAACTAAGCTTTTGTGACAAAACCTGTTGTGCAGAAATACCGGCAAACATTCTTGCTCCATACAACCATAAGCCAACACTTAAATCAGGTCTTAACTGATTGGTTATCGCCCTACTTAGCGATGGCTCATTAGGATTCTCAAAAGTTAATGCGTTTATGTCCAAAGAAATACTTGATAAACCAGCAGCTAATCCTGCAGATAAATTAAAATTATTATTCAATTGTATGTGATATGCATAAGTTACATTTGCATCAAGTCTTTTTATAGGTCCGGTTTTATCCAATACAGCAGTTACTCCTATTCCGTGGTGTGAAGGTGATGAGGTGTAATTTTGCATGTAATTCCGATCCATTGGATTACCCGTTTGCTCCGGAAAAGAAGTTAAGGCATTGCTCCACAATTGATTATCACCAAGCGCCCAGTGAGCAGAAACAAAAGAGGTTTGAGGTGCATCATTAATACCTGCCCATTGTTTTCTATAGCCCGCTTTAAAATCAATGTAATTCTCAATTCCAGATAGTGCCGGGTTTAATAAATATTGATTAAAAATGTATTGGGTATACTGTGGCTTTTGTTGAGAAAAAGCTTTCGCTGAAATAAGAATAGCAAAAATAATGGCGATTTTTTTCAATTTTATCTGATTATAGTGAGCGGACCAGTAACTGTTTTTCTTCCATTTCTTGGATTGATAATATAATAATAAACACCAACTGGAAGTTGTTCATTTTGATAATTTCCATCAAATGGGATCTTATATCCGTTGCTGAAGAAAATTCGATTGCCATTTCTGTTAAATACTTCAACAGTAGCATGCGGATAGGTTTCTAAATATTTAATATTCCATATATCATTATACCCATCTCCATTAGGAGTAAAACTACTCGGGGGATTTAAAGATTGTAAAACGCGAACCGATACACTTGTGATAGCAGTGCATCGATCAGGATTTGTAGTAACTGTTAAAGTATATTCTGTATCCTTTGTAATATTATGTACACCAACGCCAGCAATTTTTGGATTAAAAGTTCCATTCTCTTGCATACCCTTTCCATCGCTTGTAAATACTCCATTACCAACCACTCCTGAAGTTTCATGAAATTGATTAATAACTACATTTCCATCATTTTCGCATACAGGTAAAATTTCATCCGCGGTAATTATTGGCGATGCTTTTACCATAACAGGCTTGATGATAAAATCAGAACACTGACCTCCTGAATATGCAACAATTTTAATTTGATATTCTTTTGTAGCAGGCATACCAAAAGGTTCGTAAGTTAAATCTATTTGCTGATCTGACGTAGGATAATCAAAAGTTTCAAAACGTTGGGGCTCATTAACTATATCTTTGTAAACTTCAATTTTAGTCACCTTTCCAAAATCTACAGACGAAGTATTTTTGATGGAAATAATGGTGTTGCTACAATAAGTATTACTAGCTAAAGTTTCAAAATTCGCTCTTGGAACGGAGCCATTCACTGTAAATTTTTGTGTTAAAACATCAACACAACCATTGTTATTTGTAATGGTTAAGGTCACATTATAATCATCAGCTTTAGTGTAGGTGTGTTTACCATCTTTATCCGATGAAGTGTTTTTAATTAAATCGGTTGCTGTTAAATATTTATCGCCAAAATCCCATGCGTAAGTTAACCCCGAAGATGATCCATCACTGCTAACAGTTGTGTTCACAAAATTTGCCACAGCATCCTTTAAGCATATATCAGGCATGGTAAAACCAGCCTTAGGCAATTCTTTTACCGTAATTTCCATTGTTTTTTCCTCGCTAACGCAATCTCTAGCTGATGTCGTAATCAATGAAACAGTAAACTTTCCAACTTTGGAATACGTATGCTTTGGATTTTGGTCTGTTGATGATGGAGAACCATCGCCAAAATCCCACTTCCAATTTTTTATCGTATTCATGGAAATCAGATTACTTATCTTGGATTTATCTTGAAGGGTAATTTCAGTGTTAATACAGGTTTCTACCGGTGCTTTAAAATCAGAAATTGGCAAAGGAAAAATTTCAATTTCTTTTTCAACAGGCTCGGAATAACATCCAGTACCAGATTTAACTGTTAATAACACCTTATATTTTCCTTCTTTGGCAAACTTATGTTTTGGATTTTGATCTGTTGAAGTCGTTCCATCCCTAAAATCCCATAGCCAATTTGTAATAGAAAAATCTTTCGTTTTTGAATCACTTTTATCTGTAAATTGAACTTCTGAATTAGCACAACTAGTTAATTGGGCATCGAAAGCAGTTATAGGAAGATCGTAAATATTAAATACATAATTTGTAGTTACATCACCAGTTATACAATTAGTCTCATTCGCTGGAATATGCGCTACCACTTCTAAATGATATTCACCTGTTTGAGTGTATGTTTTATTAACCGGATAGCGATAAACATAAGTGGTTTGTCCGTTTACCGTTTTAGTTTCAGGAACCGGATTGGCTATTGTTTCTGGCACTCCACCTTCTAAAGTCCATGTAATGCGATCAGGCTGATAGGGTAAATTAACTTTAAAATCAACGGTCTGTCCAATACATCCATTGGGGCTTTCTTCTTTCCTGGTTTCATCTACTACAGTTAAATAATTATTCGATGATAAATTGGTGCCAGCAGAATAAGAATAGGATTCGGCATTGCCAAAACCATACGCAATTGCATTAAAACCATCATCAGCGGTTAAAGTTAAACTTTCTTCCAATACTGGAATCTGAGCATAAGAATAAGATGCATTTCCATCTAGAGGCGACCAAGTTGTATTTGGTATCACTCCATTAATTTTAAATGAGCTAGTCTTTGTACTTCTAATGAGAACATTTATGTATCGCTCAGTAATGGATTCTAAAGTAGATGAAAATACGGTTACAGCTTTGATATTAAATTCAACAGGATTTAGCATAACCATCTCCGGATCGCCAATAATGGCAGTTCCATTCACTGAAGAACAATTTTGCGTAAGTGAATACTGTGCAACACTGATCAGTTTATCAGCAGAAATAAATGTGGATTGTGTCAAAACATTACTTTCGTAAAACTCCCCTTTTTTTAAGGTAGCTGAAATACCATTCATGGCAAAAGTTGTATTATCCTCTTGCGCCAAAATCCTTAAAATGTATCTCCTATTTTTAAATGGCACAATACCATAATTCCGCCCCCAACTTACAGTAGGATAAAGCTGTTGATACAATGGATCTTGTGAACCTGTGCAACCTCCAATCGTGATTACTGATGACCCTGAAAATGCAGCAAACCTTTTGCAAGATGACTTTGTTTTATCAGTTTCAACATAAACGCCGGTTAAATCGCTATTGCCAGACATATATTCGTAAACATCTCCAGCTTTATCCAAAGTTATAGGTAAAACAATTCCATTTTTTTGATGAAGTAAAATACTGGTATTATCTTCAACCGCTACAACGGCCAAATAATTTTTACCATCAACAGACTGCATATAATTCATCGAGTAATAGTTTTGCCCCAATGTTTCAAAAGGAAGTATTAGCGATGCAGCTGATCTTGCCCTTCCCCATATGTGTGCATAAGCTGAAACTTTTGGCATACCATCTTTAACTTTAATATGAATGCCTTTATTACTCAAATTTAGATTCGATTCATACTCATTTATATATGCTGAAGCTCTTTGAACGTTGAACTGAACTGCTGTATTCGCCGGAATAACTTTTGTTTCAGATGATATTCCACAACTAACAGTAACTTCAGTATTAAATTTAGAAGTAACAAAAACAGCAATATTAGCTAAACTATTTTGGCTAGGAACATGTGTAGGAAAAACTGCCCAAAAATCTGTCCCTTCATTAGAAACATTTTGGGCATAAGATTTTTTTAAAACCAATAAAAATATTAGTAAAGCTAATAATCCAGCTCGCTTCATTGATATTAGCTATTTAAGAAAAGTAGTTCATTTGGAATAATATAGATATGCAATATACTATTTCTGAAATACAAGAAAAATATCTTTTACTTAATTAACACTTTTTTTAAAAAAAATATCCTAACTCATGTAATAAACTGGTGGGTTCGTGTAAAAAAATAGTATCGGAAACAATATTATTTTTATTTAGATCGTTATTTCATTCAAGCACAAGCCCTTCTGTGCTAAAAACCATCCCTTCATTTATTTTTTTTGTATAAGATGGAAAAGCTTGTCAATTCATACCGTTATCTAATAAAAAAAATTTATCCCGCACGCATATATGATGTGGTTGATATAAACCTTTATAAAGAAGTTGAAAAAGCTCATTTTAAATTAGAGCATTCATTAGTAAAAGATGAGTCGTTGTTTTTAAGCTATAGAAATGCCCTCTTTTTTTTCAGAAAACATATCAGTAATGCTATAAAGGATGGTTTTGGTCTAATTAGAAATCAATTGGATGATTCTGATAAATATCAATTAGAAGCAACTATTCAAAAACTGGATGGATCATTGTACGACATAAATGAACTGGAAGAAATTGTATCATACAGCAATATGATTTTCTCGTCTTACGACCTGGATATGCCATTATACAGCAAAAACAATGAAGAATTAAGTCAAAGCGCTTAAAGGATAATTATTCACTTATCAGATTCGTCTGATTGATCACCACTACCTAGCTTTTCCGAAAATTCTTTGGCATTTTCATCCGCTACAGTATCATTCTGACCTTTTGGTTCCAGATTTTCATCAAGACGATCATTCCAATCGTTGAATCCTTGGGCTGGATTTTCTTGATTTTTTTTAATAAAAGATGGTTTTGATTTTTCCTGATTTTGATTTTTCATCTGAAGCTAATTTAAATCAGAACAACAATGACAAAATAAAGTTTTAGACCATTAAATTATTTCTTAACAGGCTCATCTTTTGCATCTTTAAACTCTTTAACACTACGCCCAATGCCACGCATTAACTCCGGTAATTTCTTACCGCCAAATATTAATAGAATTACTACCCCAATTAAAATGATCTCTACAGCCGACATATCTTTATTTTTAAAGCAATATACGTAAAAGATAGAATTATGATTTCCTAAAACTTAAACCAGAAGTGCCTTCAAAGTTCTTGGCTTAATTTTCGGCATTGCACCATGACGGATGTACTCAGCCAAACCTCGAAGTTGTTTTATTGCTTTTATAGCTTCATAACCAGCAAAATTTGTTCTGATTTTATTGAGCAAAAGCGTATCTGTTTTAAACATATCACTTTCATTTAATAAACCCTTATTTAGGAATTTTTTTATAAGTTCTGCCATTTTTCCATTTGCATACAGATGCAATGGAAGTTTAAAAAACTCATTATTCAATTTTTCAAAAACTTCATTAATCCATTTGGCATCTTCATCCTTATTTACTGCAATTTTTCCATCGCTAAGCACAACAGCATTTAAAAACTCACGGGCTTTTTGTCTGGACAAAATACCGCTATGAACTCCATCTCGTAAAGTATAATCTAAGCGATCAGCACAAAGTGAGGGCAATGGCTGTTCTAAAATGTCAAAATTTCCATAAAGAATTTGATTAACCTCATAGCCATATTTGAGCAGTACATCCGGAATTTCAGATTTATAAATTACCTCAGCGAAAACCTTTTCATGGTAATCTTCATCAATGTGATCAAAAACATAATCGCCCACATGAGAGAAAGCCGTATGAGAAACATCATGCAATAAACCTGCAATTTGTTCAAGTTCCGATCCGCCCATTTTCTTAATTAACATGGTTACGCCAATGGCATGCTCCAACCTGGAATGACAAATATCTGGATTAACCAAAAAGATTGCCCCACTTTGATGAACACCAGCCAAACGTTTTAAAGCATCTGTTTCCAACAGATCTGCAAATACTTGTGGAAACTCCATTTTACCATATAAAAAATCATTTAGCTGAGTCATATCTTTCTTCTTAAATCCGTAAAATCAACAATACAATATTACTAATATTTTTAGCTTAAATGAAATTTTAATTTCCACATTAAACTTTTAAAAGCTAAATAAATTAGTCAAAAAAGTAACTTTCAATAATTTTGAAAGCTATTATTACAATTAAGTGATTAACAATTAGGCAGTATAGAAAACAACAAAAAGATTTAAACGTTATTATTGTAAAAAACAATGATATGGCAACCGCTGAGCAGATTAGAAAAGCATATATTGATTACGTTTTAAGCAACAACGAAAAACCCAAAACGGTTTATGTTTTTGCAAAAAAAATTAAAATAACTGAAGCAGATTTTTATCAGTTTTATTCTTCATTCGAAAGTATTGAGAAAACAATTTGGTTTGAGCTTACTTTTGAAACCCTGAGTAAAATAAAAGATCAGGAAGTTTGGCTACAATATACCTCAAGAGAAAAAATGCTTTCTTTCTTTTACAGTTTTCTGGAGAATTTAAAAAGCGAACGCAGTTTTGTTATTTATAGTTTAAAAAATTACAAAGGCAAGTTTTCTACACCAGAAGTTTTGGCTGGTGTGAAACCTATTTTTGAAAATTTCGCCCAAGAAATTATTGATGAGGGACTAGATAGCGGAGAATTGGCGGAACGTAAATTTTTAAGCAAACGTTATAAAGATGCGCTTTGGATCCAATTTGCTTTCATTGTAAACTTTTGGATTAATGATGACAGCGAAGGTTTTGAAAAAAGTGATGAAGCCATTGAAAAAGGAATTAACGTAACTTTTGATCTTTTTCAACATTCTCCAATTGATAATTTAATCGATTATGGTAAGTTTTTATCACGAAATGGGAAGTTTAAAGAAAAGATGGGATTTTAATCATTGATGAAAACACAACAGAGTATTCCAACTACTAAAGTTGAGCGTTCAGCGAAATTTGTGAAAACAGGTTTTCAAATTGGCGGCAACTATATCAAACATTATTCTAAAAAGCTTTTTAATCCAGAAATGGATCGGGAACAATTGAATGAAGATAATGCTACGGATATTTATAAATCGCTAAGCGAACTAAAAGGCAGTGCTTTGAAAATTGCACAGATGTTAAGTATGGATAAAAATATCCTGCCAAAATCGTATGTTGATAAATTTACGCAATCGCAATATAATGCTCCTCCCCTTTCAGGACCACTTATTGTGAGAACTTTTACCAAAAACTTTGGTAAAACACCAGAGCAGATTTTCGATACTTTTAATCTTAATTCTAGCAATGCTGCATCGATTGGCCAAGTGCATCAAGCTACGCTTGACGGAAAAAAACTGGCTATAAAAATTCAATATCCTGGAGTTGGCGATAGTATTTCATCAGATTTAAAATTGGTAAAGCCCTTTGCTTTTCGATTACTTGGAATGTCTGAAAGGGAATTGAACATTTATATTAAAGAGGTTGAAGAACGTTTGCTGGAAGAAACAGATTACGAATTGGAAGTAAGAAGATCGATTCAATTTTCGGAAGATTGCCAGAATTTGGATCATGTTGTTTTTCCAAAATATTATCCAGAATTATCTGGAAAGCGAATCATTACGATGGATTGGCTTGATGGATTACATTTAAAGGAGTTCTTAAATACCAATCCGTCGCAAGAGTTAAGAAACAAAATCGGTCAGGCTTTATGGGATTTCTATAATTTTCAACAGCATGAGTTAAGAGCAGTGCATGCTGATCCACATCCAGGAAACTTTATGATTACCCCTAACGAAGATTTGGGTGTGATTGATTTTGGTTGTATTAAGGAAATGCCAAATGACTTTTACTATCCTTTTTTCTCTTTAATTTCTACCGATGTAATTAACGACAAACAGAAAACAATTGAGGCTTTTAGAAAACTGGAAATGATTCATTCGGATGATTCGGATGAACAGATTGAGTTTTATTACAAATCTTACAGAGAAATGATCAGCCTTTTTGCCAAACCATACCTCAGTAAGATTTTTGATTTCAGTAAACCTGAATTTTTCGATCAGTTGTATGCTTACGGAGAAAAGATTTCGAAAATGCAAGAATTTAAGCAGGCTCGTGGCGTAAAACATTTTATTTATGTTAACCGCACCAACTTCGGCTTATACCAAATATTACATGAGCTGAAAGCGACCGTAAACACAGATACTTACGAGCCTACGCTGAATCGGTAATTATGCATTTTTCTTAACCACTTCCACCATGTGATCGATATCAAATGGCTTTTCGATAAAGTCATCTGCTTTGCAATCTTCAGCGGTTTGAGGTAAATTATTTGAGGTTGATGTTAAAACAGCAGACACATCTTCCGTTTCAGGATCAGATTTTAGTTCTTTAATTACTTCTGATCCTTTCTTTTTTCCTTTGATGTGGTCATCTACAATTACAACATCAGGCTCAATTTCATCAATTTTTTCTATCGGTTCGGTCGTTAACGATGCGGTAACCTCAAAACCTTCCTCCTCCAATACTTGATCCATTATATCGAGGATATCTTTATTATCCTGAACAAGTACAACCTTTTTCTTCATAAACTTTATGGGAATAACTGTCTAAATATAAGGAAAAGAATATTCATCAAATAAAATTTTTTCTTTTTGAAATTCAAGTGGCAATACTGCCCGAAACTGTCAATTGTTAATAAGCCTGATTGTAGTGTAAATACTTTTTTGGGGCACACAATATGAGATTGCCGCGTCGTATCTCCTGGCAATAACGATAATCGGAGCATGACAGTGATCAAAAAAGATTTTAACGGAAAGCAGAGCAGCAAATGCTACAAGAAACTGAATGTTAACTTTCAAATTAATCATTCTAATCATCTTTCGCAAAAGGTTTAAAAAAATTAAAAGATTTCGTCTTGAATTAATGCCTGTTCGTCGAGAATTACAAGAGTCTTGTATAATATCGACGAGGAGCTTGCAACGTTTTCCGAGTAGTGGCGTCTTATCTACAGAACAACAAAAAAAAACACCTAAACATTTAAATAACAATTAATTAACATTTAATTATTAAATAAAAAACATTATGAAAACCTCAATCAAAACCCTAATCGCATCATCATTAACAGCAATCGTTTTATCTACAGCTGTATTTTCAACTGGCATTTCTGCAGCAGAAACTACACCGGTAAAAATTTCAACTGTGGGCAATATCAAAAGAGTTTCTGTGAAAGGAAATGTTGAAGTTACTTTAATCCAAAGGTCTACACCCGGGGTTAATTACACTGAAGATAATATAGGTATTGTGAAGATTATGCAAGATGGCGATAACCTAAAAATTTCATCGGCTGATAAAGGACTAACAAAAGTGATTGTTTATGTTAACGACATTTTCAGAATCGAAGCAGCAGACAATGCGATTGTTAAAACTGAAGGAAAATTAACCACCAAATATCTTCAAATCTTTTTAAAAGGAAATGCACATGCAGACATTAATACAAGCACAGAAGGTTTATACACGGTAATTAAAGATAATGCAGATTTAAAATTAAGTGGTTCAACCGATTACCATACTTTAGTAATGGGCAAAACACAAAAATTAACCATTGATAAATTTGCTGCTTTAAAAACAAATATCAGTTCGGTAGAAACTGTAGCAGTTGAAAAAGAAATTGCCTATATAAAGTAATTTCAGAAAGTACACACTAATAAAAAAGGCTTTCTGATTAATTCAGAAAGCCTTTTTTATTAGGTTTAGTTCTGCAACATTTTAGCAATCTCTTTTTCAATTGATTTCAGCTCAGTAGGTTTAAGCTTTTTAGTCGCATCTTTCTTTGCATCCAAATATTTCACACCAACCCTTAAAGCCTTAAGACCGGAAACACCTTGTAGTTCATCCAAATCAAGCAATTCTAAATCATCATTTAAATAACCTTGAACTTGCATATATTTAATATACTCTGTGTATTCTTTTTGCTCATCTGGATTAAAATAAACCATTGAGATTTTATGTGGCTGAGTTAAACGCTCATTTGTACCTTTAATCAGCACTTTGTCAATTCGTTTCTTAACAACTTCGTAGCGAATATTGTAAGCACCTTCCACATCAAATCTACGTTCGTCATTTCTAAAGCTAATGTCTATTGCATTGGAGTGTATAAAAATCAACTGTGTGGTTTCTAACGGACGAGGCATTTCGCCAATTAATCCCTTTGACAAACGAGCAATATCTACCATAGAGGTAAGTTGCCACAATCGAATATTCTTTAAGTACAACAAATCAAATGGTTTCTCAGGTGCAATTTCCTGCCCAATGTAAATATCATATTCTACGCCATCAGTCCGGAATTTAGCAAAATAGCAGGGATATGATGCCTGCAAATTTGCCTGAGATTTTTCCAAATACTGGCTAACCTCAGTATTAATCAATTGCATTGAAACCTCTAGTTGCCTGCGATTGGCATAAGCTGCACCTGTTGCCGGTACAATTACTTCAAAATATTGATCAACAATTTCAGCCGTTTCGGGATGATTACCTTTTATGATAGAAAGAAATGGGTAAACTTCCATTTCTAAAAACTCCCTTAACTGATTCTCTTCATTGGAGGAAGCGAAACTTCCGATTTGCTTAATCCAATCTTTACAGTTAAATAAGAGCTTATCAATTAAATCCAATTTAACTGTTTTCTTCATGGCTTTCAAAGCATCAATTAAATGATTTAGAAGCACATTTAAATCATCTTTTAAGGCTTTATTTCTTTCTGTAGTAGAGTTACGTATATCAACAGCACCAAATAAAGGATACATATTTTTAAAGGTAACCGTCTCGATTTCTTTAACTTTATTACGAGCACTACCTTGTAGAAATTGCCATACCGCTTGATTGAATTTCCACTGAACTGAAGGTTGTAAGGCAGTGAACTTATCCATCAAAACCTCATCCATTTTTGCATCAAACTCCTCAATACTATATTGAAACAGCTGACCAATCAGTGGCATTGCCGGACGCAATCTTGATAACAATTTATCATCAACAAGCACTTCGTGATCAGAGTAAACCTCTAAAACGCCAGCAAGCTGATTATTGTAATAAACAGGCAATACGGAATATGAACACACACCAGCGGCTTTCAACACCCTTAAAAATGGATCTTTTGTAATCTGATCATCATTAATAGCGCTTACAAAAATCGCCTTGGGATTTTCCTTGTATTTATCTACCAGTGAATAAAAAACTTCTTCTTCAAGTTTTGCCGCTTTTGCTGAATTGATCAGCATACTTTGCGAAAACTCCTTATTATCGAAAACAAGTTTATTGTTGACGGTTAAAAACGGCATTAAACCAAATTCTAAATCGCCATTACCACTTAAACTTTTTAAAGCTTGTATTACATGAGTGTAAGCTTCAGTTTGATAATTATGATTAACCAAAGCGTCGCGAATGCCATCAATAGAATGCTGCAAAGTAACATCGGTTATTGAAATAATACTGAAGCCATCAAATGAGAAATCTTTCAACGGTAGATTATTCAACAGATACTCCAACTCATTATCTTCTTGAAAGTGTTGAGCAAGTTCCTCAAAGTTGAGTTCAGGCAACTTACCTTTATGCTTAATATCAACGAATTTAGTATCCGTTTGTATGTTGTAATATTGGGTAAGCTTTGTTTCTTCGTTTACATGCGCATAAATAATTTCGTTTTTAAGTACATAACTGAAATTGTAGAAACGATTTAAAATGATGTTGTAAATAAATTTAAGCTGTTTTTTTTCAACAGGCTCACTATCCTTGCCCACTTTACTTTTAGGATCGTGGTCTTTAAAAAATTGATAAAATGCGTTTGTACTGAAGAAAATCTCATCAGGAATAGGTGTGCTCAATGCCCAGAAAAAATCATCCTCATTGTCCATTAATGGTGTAAGGATGGTAAAAATTAATTCTAAAGTATCTTTATATTTAACAAGCTCGTTGGCACTGATGCTATTTAAGAGCACCTCATCTTTTTCAATTTTCTGTAACAGGAATCTGTAAAATTCAGATTTTACCGATTTTTCTGTTTTTAATCTATCCTTTAGATATTTCACAAGGGGAGAAAAAGACAGAGAAGATTCTACCTGGCAACCTATACATTCATTTTTATGTATTTTTATTACGTTGGTATTCATTGTATAAGTTTTGCTATAGTGTAAATTTTATAGTTATAGATTCATTACTAACTCTTTGCAAAGATAAGCACTATGTAAAGCAACAATAGTCTGCAAAACGTAATAGTTGGATCAAACATCTATATTGATGTTACACAAATTTAGTACCTAAAATTTAGTGAGAAGTAAGGATACCATCCATCTGATGAATGTCCCATCACAAATCGAACAACTGTAAGTGATGCTGGTGCAAAATAAACCCCTCCACCGACACCGTGATGCCATGTTTGTGAAGCTTCGTTCCTTTTCCAAACTCTTCCTACATCCCAAAAACCCGATAAGCCAATTTGTCCGGGTAAAACGTAGCTTACCAAATCGCCAAGCTTAGCTCTTAACTCCAAATTATTGTAAAAAATGTGCTCACCTGCAAACCTAAATTGGCGGTATCCCTGAAGATTTCCTTGCCCACCTAAATACAATGCCTGGTAAAATGCCGGTTGTCCTACGGTTACCCCTCCACCAAATCGATCTGCGAGAATAAATTTCTTCCGGCCATCCAGATTTTTATAAAGCGAAATACTTGCTGTGAACTGCCCAATTGAGTTTGAATATTTGTTTACCCCTTTATAACCCAATAATTTAAAATCGACATAACTTCCAAGCGTAGGTAATAAGTCATTGTCACGGGTATTATTCGTAAAATTTACGATTGCTCCAGCAAACATCTTCTCATTTCTAACTGTCAGGCTGTCAGAAGAATGCAAAGCGCCTGGATTTAAAATAAACCTACCTTCATTATCTTCCCTGTTGAACTTATAATATTGATAGGATGGTCCTACTGAAAAGGTTGATTTAGGGCGGCGCCACCTAATTGCAGCATCAACCTGATACAGATTGAAGCGAGCACGATAATAGCGAATATCATCGCCATGCTCATCAAAATGGGTGTCGTTTCCTAAGCCAAAGAAATTTTGCGTGTTATTTGGTGCATAAGCATTTGCATTTACCACAACATCTCCTTTTCCAATCGCCTTTAACCACTCGCCTTTATAATTAAATCGAAATGCTTTAGTAGAAAATGAATGTAAAAAAGAAAACGTTTGCGAATTTCCCCAAGGTTGTTTTCTGAAACCCGGATTAGTTTGCTTGTAAATCAACCCCAGTAAAATTCCGTCATCACGGTTGTATCCTGCATTCAAATTGTAAGATTTCCTGCGGTACATATCCTTTGGAATATAACTGAAATTTGCAGTATCATTTGAAATAATTTTCCTAATCTTATTCTGCGCTTCACCATCATAAGTAGCCTTATCGGTTCTACCGTATAATTTAACAGTACCGTTACTATTGGCAAAATCGTAATACTTTGTTCCTTTTCCGCCGATGATGCGAATCTTGATATCCGATTTTTCATTATCCAAAATAAGGCTGTCGTTTCCATTGTGCATGTAAACACGAAGTTCCTTTGTTACTTTTGGATCAAATTTCCGATCGAACAGTTCTTCCTTAATATTTCCTTCTTTTGATATTTTATTGATTTTAACTCTCAAGCCACTATCATCCGTATCACTTATTTTAATTAGCTCATGTTTGTTGGTCATTTCGATGTCCACAATTCGGTTGAAGAAATGATAATACTCATTCATCATCTTCGGCATGTTGGCAATACGCTCACGCATCGTTGCTAAAAATACATCGTGATGTAGGGAATAACTTGGCTCTGGAAGCTTTTTTAAAGCCCTTTCAAAAACTTCATCATTATAATTAGCGCAAAAATCCTTTATAATTTTATCGAATTCAGCTTCATCAATATTGGCTGTCCAACGACTGCTGATTTCTCTACCTTCCCATAAAAACCAATTGATATTTTGGATTGGCCGTTCATATCCCTGCATCATCGGCAACAATGATGATGATTGCGTAAAACGTTGTAATTTACCATCTCCCATATAAAAAACCTGATCCCTATCTCGTGGAACAGGCGTGTAAGTGGAACCATCTTTAGTTTTGGTTTCTTTCCAACGCCACTGGTCTTCATGCCTATCCCAATCGCCAAGTAAAACATCCAAAGCTCTTGCCCTTACCCAACCCGGACCATCTAATTTATTATCGTTATCATCTGTCAATTTCTTATCCATTTTTGGAGAACTGTCTGATTCGCCAACAGGCTCGCGTTCTTCAAACAGGCATAAGGTATTTGCAAAGGCGGATTCAAATTCTCCTAAACCATCATCAGGAGAAACCCAACCAATAATGGGATTAGTATGTGGAATTTTTGCTGCTTTCGCCAATTCTGGCACTACCAAAGCCGAAAACGGATGCTGTGCAGACATATTATCTTTGATGATGTCCTTGGCAAAAGTATTGCGTAATCCTTCTGGCAGTAGAACTTCGGGAAATTTTTCTACACTTCGCAACACATATTCTTTCCCATCTTTATCTTCCAGACGCAATGAGCGAGATTGATTTCCGCCACCACGCTGAGTAGCTTTTAAACCACCCATCATTTTTGAAACCCTTAATACCGGAACTTTTGTACGTTCAGCATATTCTTTACGGTAATTTTCGCCAAAAACATATCTATGGAATCGCCCTACGCTATCATACTCTGGTTTAATTTTAACAAAAATACTATCAGCTGTAATTGGCTTATCTCTGTTCCTTACTTTTGTTGGCAACAACTCAAATTTCTTGGTATAACTATAAACTTTTTTCACACTGGTATCTGAATACACGTAATATTCATAACGCATGTCATTATTCATCAGCTGATCCGCAACCACGTAACCCTGTTGCATCTCATGAAACAATGAAGTTTTACCTTGCTTATTAGGCGATACTTTAGAACCTGAACCACTAACAATTTGAAGCTGTTTTCCTTTAATCAACTGCAAACCATGTTCATGACCGGCGACGTAAGTTACATTCGGATAATCTCCAAAGACACCATTGACTGACCTGATCATGTCTTTATAAGCTGGATGATTTAAATCTTCAGGACTTAAAAGTGTTGACCTCAAAAAAGGATAAACTGAGCCCAAAACTGGCATCGGAATATAAAGATTTTTACTCAATGATGTTAATGGAAACAAGTGATTGCGCAAGTTGAAATAGCCACCATGCGGTCCATAGCTTTGAAATGGATGGTGCGAAGCAAGCAAAATTACTTTGTCCTTATTTTGTTCCAAAAGCTGTTCCATTTTAACTAAAACCTCATCCTTGGTATTGCATTCACACTCTCCAGCAGAATTTGATTTATTATATGGAAATAACCACCATTCACTATCATAGGCAATAATGGTCAGCTTATCCGTGAGCTTAATTGCTACCGGATCTGGACAGCCATTATCAGGGATTAATTTTAGTAATGGATCGCCCTGGGCTTTCAAAAAATCATCCTGTGCCTTAATTTTTGCTAAACCTTTCGGTCCAGACTTATCCCAATCGTGATTACCAGGAATAAAATAAACTGGTGCCCCGGCTTTTCGCATGGGTTCAAATTGTGAACGAAGTATTTTCTTGGTTTCCTCCTCCTCAATACTGCCTGGCAAGCCCATTCCGGTTGGGTAAATATTATCGCCAAGATAAATTACTGTGGTTTTTTTAGGAATAATCTGCTTGGCAGCATTTTTCAAATCCTGCATCTGGGCAGGATTCATTTCTCCTGCATCCCCAAAAAGAATGACCCGATATTTGACATCACTTTGTGCAAAAGTGATAAAATGTATAAAAAATAAAATTGCTAAAAGGGTAAATCTTTTAATCATAGCCTGGCGTTTGTATAAATATAGATAATTTTCGGCTGACTACTTTTTAAGCTTAAACATTAAGATGTTTCCTGCAGATAAAGTTCCACCCTCGTTAGAGATGTAAAGATTATTGTCCCGATCAAAAGCAATTCCTTCAGGCTGATTGAAAAAACTTCCTTTTAATGGATAAGTTGCTTTAATTTTAAAATCTGCATCGGTAACCACCAGTAATTTATTCATTGAAGAAAGTACATACCACTCTCCTGTTGAAGGATTTTTAGCCAAAGCCGATGGACGAAACTTTAATTTGGATTCGCCTGCCAAATCAGCGATTTCTTTAGATGATAAAGCAAAAGTTCCGCTCGGCGTAAATTTACCTCCATCAAACTTAAAGGCAAAAATTTCTGTTTCATCTTTTTTTCCTTTCTTTACCTCTTTCGTTAACACATAAACAATCCCGGTTTTTTCATCAGCTGCGAGTCCTTCATATTCTGCTTTTGGCACTAAATCTTTTGTTTTAATTACATTCGCCGCTTCAGGTTTGTTGATTTCCGAAATGGGGAAAGTATGCAATTCTCCATTACTTTTCAGCACCACAATCTGATCATTAATGATTGCTAAATCCTCATAATCACCTTTTCCACCAAATTTGGTAAACTTGGATTCTTTATCCTTTAAACCTAAGTAAAATAAATCTCCATCTTCATCCTGAATAGCAAAAACCTTGCTTGGATCGCCCTTATGAAAAACAATTCCTGAAATTTCGAACAGGTTTTGCGGCATGTTATATTTTTCAGGATTCTCTAAGTCGTAAGGCAAATCAGATTTTTTGGCAGTATTCTGAGCAGTTCCTTCAGTTGTTACTGTCTTGTCATCGTGTTTTTCATTTACACATGAAACACCTGCAAAAGCCAAAGCCATTAATGCGACAACAGTCGCTATTTTTGTTTTATTCTTGTTCATCGGTTGGAAATTTAATTCTTGTTTTTTAAATACTGATAGATAGCATGCTGTGACGAAACCAGGGTTTCGCCCACTTTAACCGGCACATTGTTCATAAGCTCATCAATAATGACAGCTTGTGTATTGTCTTGTTTTTGAATATTGATGATGTCTAAAATTTCTTGTTTTATTTTCTGATCGTAAATGGGAAAGCAAACCTCAATCCGGCGATAAATATTTCTGTTCATCCAGTCGGCAGAGCCCAAATACACATCCACTTTACCCAGGTTATTGAAAACAAAAACCCGACCATGTTCTAAATACCGGTCTACAATTCTGATAACTTTGATGTTCTCACTCATTTCTTTTACACTAGGAATCAGGCGGCAAATTCCCCTAACCATCATTTCTATCTTCACACCCGCCTGAGAGGCTTCATAAAGCTTATTGATCAATATTTTTTCTTCGAGATTATTCATTTTGATGGTAATCGAAGCTGCTTTACCTTGTTTGGCAAACCCAATTTCCCGATCAATTAGCGAGATAAAAGTTTGCTGCAGATTAAACTGCGCCACCAATAACTCATCAAATTTTATAAAATTTTCTGCATTAGGTTTTGTGCGTTTGGCCAGGAAAATAAAAAGCAATTCTACTTCGCGAAGCATTTCCTTATTGGCGGTCATTAAAATATGATCGGTATAAAAACTTGCAGTAGTTTCATTAAAATTGCCGGTTGCGAATAGGCCGACATAACGCATTCTGCCATCAACTTTCCGTTTTACCAAAGCAACCTTGGCATGTACTTTTAGTGCTGTTACGCTGTAGATGATATCGACACCAACGGCTTTCATTTTCTTCGCCCACTTGATGTTGTTTGCCTCATCGAAACGGGCTTTTAATTCCACTAAAACCGTTACTTTTTTTCCGTTTTTAGCAGCACTGATTAAAGCATTTACAATTTTTGAATCACTGGCCACGCGATAAAGCGTAACATATATTTCTTTAACGGTTTCATCAATTGCGGCCTCATTAAAAAATCGCAAAACGCTATCGTAACTTTGGTATGGCGTATGAACGATGATATCATTTTTATAAATTGCCTCCGTTAATGTACCGTCAATAAGATTTGTATTGCATATTTTCGGCCACGAATCGTTTGAAAGTTTGTCAGATTTTATTGGAAAAGCCATCAAATCCTTAAGATTGTGGTATTGCCCACCTTCAATATTGTTGGCTTTTTTTAGATTGAAAATTTTCTTAACCAAAGTTAAAATGTCAGTTGGAATTCCTGGCTGATGCAAGAAACGTGTAGCCAAGCCTAAATCACGTTTCTGCAATTGCTTTTCCAATTGCTCGGATAAACTTCCGGAATATTCATCTTTTAAATCAATCTCTGCATCTCTTGTAATTTTAAAGCTAAAACACCCCAAAACTTCGTCATTTGGAAAAATACGATCCAAATGGAAACGGATAATATCATCCAAAAAAACAACAAACGTTTCTTCCTGGGTTTCTACTTTATAAAAACGTGGCAACTCATTTGATGGAATATTTAGAATAACAGTTTTTGAGCCCGATTCTCGCTTAAAAGTAATGAGAAAATATAATTCATTGTTTGCCGGGAAAAAATCAGTGTTTTCATCAAGGTAAACTGGCTGCAAAAAAGCCAAAACCTGACTCAAAAAGTATTGCGTAATGGGTTTTTGTATCTCTTCGGGATAACCATGTCCGTAAATTAAATTGATATGATTTTCCTTTAAGGCAGGAATGATGCTCAATTTCAAAGTTTTTCCGAAACGTTGCTGCTGATCAGATATTAACTGATTCGCTTTTTTCAATAAATCTTCTTCAATATGAATATCATTATCTTCCCGGTTGCTCAACTTCTCCAATGCCAAAAGCACAGGCATCCGTACGCGGTAAAACTCATCAAGATTTGAAGAAAATATCGACAGGAACTTAATTCTCTCCAACAAAGGAACCGAACCTCGTTCTGCTTCCATGATAATTCTTTCGTTAAATTTCAGCCAGCTTAAATCTCTGTTGAAAAAAAATGTTTCAATCATTTTAACCATTAAAGTTTACCGTAAGCTGCATAAGCAATTACAAATGCGAAAACCGCAGCAATTAAACCCCACATAAAAATATTGTAGGCCAAACGAATCAGTTTGTATTTTCTACCCAAAACAACGCCCTGTGAATACACATCGGTAATCAAAGTTCCATAAAGAAAATCCTTATCGTTCATCACCTTAATCATTCCATCAGTATAACTTGGCAAACTCATCTTGTAAAAATTACCAAAAAACAAGAGGTTAACCTTTTTATTATCCATATCCTCCTTGGTAAATTCTCCCTTTGGGATAGATGGACGTGTTGACAAAATGGAGACCACCACACAGGTTAAACTTACAATGAGTAGAATAAATGTTGGAATAATCAGATTTCCGTGATCTTCCAACCGGCGTAAAAGCAAACTCACAATTAATGAAAGCATGATCGAATTTACCGTTATTAAAATATGGGCTTTATTATCAGCCATATCACTTAAACGTTGGTTATTCGCTGATGTAATGCGAAACATTGTTTCAATACCTTTATCCGGCCGATTATCTTTATCCTTTTTATTGCTTTTCCCAAGGTCTATTACTGGAGCAAAATTAGCTGGTTCGGCAAGTTCCGTACTAATTTCCTGCTGAGCTGTAAGTTTACTTTTTAACTTCGAAATATTTGCCTGCTTTTGATCATTCAATAAAAGAATGGCATAATCAGTATGGTAGCGATGCGTTTCCATAAACTGAATATCCCTTTTACGCCAATCTAATTTGCTAATGTCTTTTTTATGGATAAGTTCGGCTTCTTTATGCATGCGCTTCCCTTTTTGGCGAAAATCTGGCAGACCAAGATGAAAAAGATCGGCATCGCAGATAATTTTATCAATTTGACTTTTAGGTGTTTGTGGAATTTTTGTAGCTAGAATTGCACTTTTCACTTGTCCGCGAATTTCATTGTTCACATCATGCGCATGCAAAAACTGATCTGCTAATTCTGCTCCTTTAATCTCGTGGTTAAACGCATCTTCAAAATAACCTGTATCATGAAAATAAGCTGCTACCGTTACCGTAAAATAATCTTGCTCATTTAATTGATAGTGATTTGCAATTTGTTGAGCAGCACTAACAACTTCTCTGGTGTGTTCCAGGTTATGATAAACCAATCGCGGATCGTTGTGGGTATGGAAGTAATCGCTGACGTGTTTTTCTACGTCTTCCTGCAATTGTTTGTAATTCATGAATGTGTTGTCTGTTGAAATAAATTATTTGTTTGGAAGAAATGCATTTTCTTTAAATACTTTTTAACCAAAATTGTTTTTCATATTGATTATAAAATTACACTAAATTTTACAAAAAGTCGCTGATCTGACTTCAAGGAGTAACCTGCTCATTCAAATTTACAATTCAAACATCATTGATAGATAATCTTCAGTATCGACAAACAGTAATTATTTACTCGTTATAACAAATAAAGACTTAACTTACAAGCAATTACTGGAGAAATGAGATTTGGAACGCTAAAATTTTACGACAATCAACAAGGGAAAGGTATTATTATTGATTCCAATGGTCAGGAGATTAGATTTAAAGTTTCAAAAGATCTAACATCATTCAGCAAATTCGATTTAGTTTCCTTTAATATATGTATCCGCAATAATGGATTAAAAACATTTTCCAAAATTGAATTCAAATTTGTAACATTGCACTCGCAAAAAAACAATGTTTTTTTCAGGGCCTATAGCTCAGTTGGTTAGAGTAGAAGACTCATAATCTTTTGGTCGCTGGTTCGAGCCCAGCTGGGCCCACAAACCCTTCAGTAAAACTGAAGGGTTTTTTTATGCCTTTAAATCCCAATACTAAACTATTGGCATCGTTTGCTGACTTTATTGATATACCACAATATCATCTAAATGCAAAATTCAAACATTACTACAGGATGGAACAGGATGGAATAATTAATTAAAACTGCTAATCTCGTATGAATTTTAACCAAGTATATAAATTGCATCAATGACTAACTTTCGGCTTGTCACCAAAATCCTTATTTCATTAAAATAGTTAGGATTAGCGAAAAAGTAAAATATTAGTTGAAGTTGTACTATTCATTGATTGCACACTAACCAAATTTTAATCAACATTATAAAAACCATGTATTTGAATTTCCAATCAAAATCAAATCATCGGCTAAATGCTTCCGGCAGAAAAAAGTTCCTGATTATGGGTGCCTCTGCTTTGTCATTTATGCTCATGAGTACAACCGTTTCTGCGACAACAGGCGCCGAAAATGTAAAGGTGTTTTTCGCAAAGAATAGCAAAAAGCTTGATGTAACTTTAAAAGGAAAAATTACTGACGATAAAGGAGAAACCCTCGTTGGCGTAGTTATCAAAGTAAAAGGAACATCGCTGGTAACTACAACTGATGCGAATGGTGCTTTTTCAATTAACATTCCGTCAACAGTTACTGATCCTGTATTAGTGGTAACTTATGTTGGTTACGTTACACAAGAGGTTCCGGTTAGCGGAAAAACGACTATCGCTGTTCAATTAAAAAGTTCCATTAATGATCTTGATGAAGTTGTAATCGTGGGGTACAACACCGTTAAGAAAAGCGATTTAACTGGAGCGGTAGTAAGTGTGGGTGCTGAAGAAATCAGATCAAGACCGGTAACCAATGCCTTACAAGCCATTCAAGGTAAAGCCGCAGGTGTTGATATTACCTCAAATGAGCGACCAGGACAATTGGGCAGTATATTGATCCGTGGAGTAAGATCATTAACAGCTAGCAACTCGCCGCTATATGTGGTTGATGGAATTCCACTTCAGGCAGGTGGTATTGAAGCGATTAATCCGAACGATATTGAAACGATCGACATCCTAAAAGATGCTTCTGCAACTGCAATCTACGGATCGAGGGGTGCAAATGGAGTAGTTTTGGTAACCACTAAAAAAGGTAAAGCAGGAAGATTGACTTTAGATTATGTAGGTACGGCGACTATTGAAACACTCAATGATAGGGCCGAAATGATGAACTCAGGACAGTATATTGATTTTCGTCGCGATGCGTATCGTAGAACGGCTTACCTAAACTCGGTAAATGGTACAACTACTACACCAATCTATAATTATCCTATCGTGGCCACACAAGCAGCTGATAGAGAGATTTTCAAGCAGGATCCTAATATGCTTACCAACTTAGATAAGGGCTGGGTTAATGGTGTTTTTGATGGAAGTTTAGTTCCAACAACCGATTGGGGTGATTTAGTAACCAGAACGGGCGTAACACAAGATCATGTTTTGAGTGTGAGCGGTGGTACCGACAAAATTAAAGCTTATGGTTCATTTGGTTATTTAAACCAGGAAGGAACACAGTTAGGTCAGGATTTTGAACGTTACAGTGGAAAACTGAGCATTGAAGTTAATCCGGTTAAATGGTTTAAAATGGGCGCCAACCTTACTGCAACTTACGGATTACAAAACTACGGCTTCCAGGCAGCGAGTGCTTCAGGCGCCAGCAGTATTTATTTCGCAGCAAGAGGTATGCTTCCTTTAGCTATTCCTTTTGATGCCAATGGAAATAGAATCAATTTACCTGGTGGTGATATCAATATTCAAAACCCAGTTTTAGAGGCTGACTACAATATTAACCTTCGTAAAACATTAAGAACTTTAGGTTCTGTTTTTGCAGAAGTTAATATTTTAAAAGATTTGAAATACCGTGTTAACTTCGGCCCGGATTTTTCAAATTATTACAACGGAAGATATCAGGATGCTAAATCAGTTAACCGCGATGCTGGTGTACCGGGATCAATTAATAATTATGCCCAGTTAAACCAAAGTAGCAGATTTGCCTATACCTTAGATCACTTACTTTATTACGACAAAACCATTAACAAACATAATTTTGGTGTAACCTTATTACAAAGTTCATCTTCTTTCAGAGAAGAATCTTCTTCGTTAACCGGCAGTAAAATTTCGTTACCAAATTCTCTTTGGTATGGTTTAAATACAGCAAATATTACAGGTTTAGATGGTTTCAATACCGATTTGAGAAGATCTACACTAGTATCATACATGGCCAGAGCAAACTATAGCTGGAACAGCAAATATTTACTAACAGCTTCTGCCCGTTGGGATGGTGCCTCACAGCTTGCGGCTGGCAATAAATGGGATTTCTTCCCTTCTGCAGCATTGGCCTGGAGATTAGAGCAAGAAGATTTCATGAAAGATATTAAATGGGTTAACCAATTAAAATTAAGACTTGGAGTAGGTAGCACGGGTAACTCATCAGTTGACATTGGCAGTACACTAAAAGGCAGAATCAGTGGATCTTTAGACCTTTATAAATCTAAAACAACCGATTTAATTTTACTTAAGAAAATTGCTTCAGTTAATGGCTATACCACCTCTTATGATAATGTTGGCTCTACCAAAAACAAAGGACTTGATTTAACCATCAATAGTGTTAACGTAAAGTCGGATGATTTTAGCTGGGAATCGACGTTGAACTTCTCTATGAGTAAGGATGAGATTGTGAAACTAGACAATGGCGATATGGTTAACGATCGTTTCTTTATCGGACAAAGAAATGGCGTGGCTTACGATTTTGTGAAAGAAGGCATTTGGCAAAATACTCCTGAAGATTTAGCGGAGATGGCCAAATTTAACGCGAACATTGCAGCACGTACCAGTTGGTTTGCACCAGGTAGCGTGAAAGTAAGAGATTTAAATGGCGATTACAGAATTGATGCCAACAACGACCGTCAGGTTTTAGGACATTACAACCCTAGCTGGACTGGTGGTTTGACCAACACATTTGGTTATAAAGGTTTTGATTTATCTATTTTCATTGTAGCTCGTTATAACTTCTTAATTCAGACAGGCGCAGAGGCTCTTCAAGGTCGTTTTGCACAACGAGTTGTAGATTATTGGACACCAACCAACCCAACAAATTCTTATCCGGCACCTAACTATGCAAGTGCAAGTGGAGATCAGTACATTAGTGCCTTAAATTATCAAGATGCCTCTTTCATTAAAATAAGAAATATCTCGTTGGGTTATAATTTTGCGGCTAACATGGCTAAAAAATTAACGTTATCTCGCTTAAGAGTTTATGCCCAGGTAATTAACCCAGGTTTGATTTACTCAAACGTAAGTTGGATTGACCCTGATTTGGGTGGATCAACATTCAACAGAGGTTTTGTATTTGGAATTAACGCTAGTTTCTAATCAAGAAAAATTATTATGAAAAAGTTTATAAATATCTTATCAGGAATGGCGTTGTTAAGCGCATTGATGGTTTTTCCAACTTCCTGTAAAAAAAGCTTCCTGGATGAAGAAGTAATCAATTCACACAATACATCTGATTTTCAAACCGCATTAGGTCTTGACGGGCTTGTAATCGGAATGTACCAAAGTTTAAAATTCCACTTCAATTATACATGGGCTTACACTACAACCAATTATGGTGTTGATGAATTTACTGTAGGTGGAGACCGTACGGAACAGATGTTTAACTCTTACGATGGAAATTTCAATTCATTATCGGGAGACATTGCTGCCGTTTGGGATAATATGTATGGAAACATTAACTCCGCTAATATTGTAATAAAAAATGTACCAGTGTACTATGATGGAGCCAACAAAAACATACGTTTAGGCGAAGGTTATTTTATGCGTGCTTTCGATTATTTTAAATTGGTAAAGCAATTTGGTGGTGTTCCCTTGAAATTAGAGCCATCTGAAACTATTCAGGAGGAATTTTCACGTAATTCAGCCAAAGAAATATATGCTCAAATTATCCAGGATTTTACACAGGCTTATGATTTACTTCCTGCAACGGCAGCTGAGCCAGGTAGAATTACTAAGGGAGCTGCTGCACACTTTTTAGCAAAGGCTTATTTATTCCGTGCAAGTGAAATTAATAACGAATGGAACGGCGAAACAAAAACTGCTGATTTGCAAAACGCAATTAAATACGCAGATTTGGTAATCAATGGTGGCGCTTATACTTTAGCTACAAACTTCAGTGATCTTTGGAATTTCACAGCGGTAGATGGGGCAAATGAATCGAATAAAGAAGTTATTTTAGCGGCACAATTTTCAAATAACATCACTACTCAAGGTCGTTATGGAAACCAGATCCATCTTTACTACCCTTCGATTTATCAAACCCTTCCAGGTATGGTTCGTGATCTTGCAGGCGGACGTGAATTCCAACGTTTAAGATCTACTGATTATGCTTTGGATGTTTTTGATCGCGTAAATGATTCAAGATTCTGGAAAAGCTTTAAAACCAGATACATATGTAACAACCCAGCTAGCGCAACCAAATGGACGGCAGCAAATGCCCCAACACCTGCGCAAGTTGGCCAGGCAAAGTTTGTGGGTGGTGAAGAATCTGTATTATACATTGTAAACAATGCAGGTGATACACGTTACACACCTTTAGATGCCGCGGCAGCTAATCCACTTCCAACAGATATCGGTCGACGTAAACCAAGTATGTTTGTTAGATATTTTTCGGGTCAAGCACAAAGTTATTTAAATGCACATGGAAATTATGGTGCAAACCAATTTGTGGCTTTATCTAAATTCATGGATGGATCAAGAAATTTAGTGGCTTCACAATTCGGTCAGCGAGATGGAATTTTAGCTCGTTTAGCCGAAACCTATCTTATCGCTGCTGAAGCATACGGAAGATTAGGCCAATACGCACAAGCTTTACCTTATTTAAACAAGGTTAGAGATCGTGCAGCTTATAAAGATGGTGAGAACAGAGAAAGTTATGTTGATGGAGGAATTTCATATAGAACCAATCCGGCTACAAATGCAACTGCTCTTTCTTCTTATTCTGATAAAAACAGTTATTTTGAATCGAATAACATTGCAGTAACCACAACAAATACGTTAACATCTATGCATTTGAATGGCGATGGCGATATATTCAATTCCAATAAGGAATTTTATGACAAGATTGGCGCAGCATCACAAGCTGATAAATTCACTGCTTTTATTTTAAACGAACGTTCTAGAGAATTAATGGGTGAATTGCAAAGATGGGAAGACCTTGCTCGAACAAAAACATTAGTAGCACGTACAGCCGCATTTAATGCAGAGGCTAAACCGATTGAAAGCAAACACTATTTAAGACCAGTTCCGCAATCTTTCTTAGATGTGATAAAAAGTAATGGAAGTGCTTTAAGTCCTGCTCAAAAACAGGCGTTGCAAAACCCAGGCTGGTAAGCAATATTTAGTCATATTTTAAGGAGGCTGTCTCAAAAAGGCAGTCTCTTTTTTGTGGAAAAAAATCCATTTTTCATCTGTTAAATTTGTTTTATTGTTCTGAATTTCAGATATTTAAGTGTAAATAATTGAGATTTATGCCAGTCCAAAAACCAGTTTTCAAGCCCTACTATCAGGACCAGATCATGGCTATTCCGCCCACTCTGGATGAACTTGTGGCAAAAGGCCATCCTGTTCGCATCGTGAACGACGTTATTAACCGAATCAATATCCAGGGGCTTCTGGATGCTTATAAGATCAAGGGTACTTCAAGCTACCATCCACAAATGCTGTTAAAGGTTTTGGTATATGGGTATGTAAGCAATATCTACAGTAGCAGAAAGCTGGAGGTAGCCTGCAGAGAGAACATCAATTTTATGTGGCTCAGTGGGATGAGTTATCCCGACCACAATACCATCAACCGTTTTCGTGGCGTGCG
>SEDB01000190.1 GCA_004210715.1 Pedobacter sp. | reverse complement strand
TGCAGCCCTCCCCAATATTGTTGGGGATTACAATCTTTTAAAAACTTCTGTCATTTTGAGGAACGAAGAATCTGTTTCATAGCTTGCGGATGCTTCGTTCCTCAGCATGACAGAATATTTAGGTTTCCTGCCACAAAAAGTATTTTCATTACTATTAGGTTTAGGAACAACGAATCTGGTTCTTCGGAAAAATATTTTCACTTCCTAAATAACAGTTCGATTACAAACTAATAATTAGAAAGTTGTCGGCACTAAAATTTTCACCAAGCAAAGCCTTACCACACAATCTTCGTTCTACTTAAATCCGGCCTTACAAATTTTTGGGGATGCACTGTATGTGCCAAGGCAGAAACTTCAAAACAAAAATTTTAAGCTGGCAATTATTAATAGTTTTATATTATATATTGGGATTAATGAGCTCGCTAAAAAGCTCGGTTTTGTTTCTTTTATTGTCAAAAGAAAAAAGCCCATCTGGCTAAGACAAAAACACTCCACTCCCTCAACCGTCTCATTTAACCATTTCATACCCATATCAAAAACAGTCTAAATCAAATAAAATTAAATTTTATTAAAAATAATTTCATTTTCCTATTGACAAATTAAATTTTGTTATTACATTTGGCTCATTCAAAAAGAGAAATGAAAAATTTTAACACATATTACTTTGGTTACTTTTACTTTTTTAGTAAGAGCCGGGGCTAATATGCAAAAAAATATATAACAATATTAAATGTATAAAAAGTCCCGGCAAACAGCCGGGACTTTTTTGTTTTACGCAAAAATGGAAACGACAAAACGAGTAGCAATTCAAGGTATTAAAGCATCTTTTCATGAAGAAGCAGCCTACAAATTCTTTAGTAAAAACATCGAAACCGTAGAATGTAACTCATTTAAAGAAACCTGCGACAAACTGGAGAAAAATGAGGCCGACTTTGTGGTAATGGCAATCGAAAATTCTATCGCGGGTAGCTTATTACCGAACTACACTTTAATCCGCGATTATGGATTCTCAGTCGTTGGAGAGGTTTATTTGCCAATCCAATTGCACTTAATGGCATTACCTGGCGTAAAATTCGAGGATATTAAAATTGTAACCTCGCACCCTATCGCTATCCGTCAGTGCATCGATTTTTTTTACGATTATCCACATATCAAAATTGTAGAAAGTAATGATACTGCAGCATGTGCAAAACGCATTCAGGAAGAAAAACTGACAGATACAATGGCTATCGCAAACAACTTAGCCGCAGAACTTTACGGGTTAAATATTTTAGAACGCCGCGTAGAATCAAACAAAAAAAACTATACCCGTTTCCTTATCCTTAAAAAAGACAAAACAGACGAGGGAAAGAAAATCAATAAAGCATCAATCTGTTTTCAGGTTGGCCATAAAGCTGGCTCGTTGGCAACGGTGTTAAATATCTTCGCCGAACAAGAGGTAAGCTTAACAAAAATACAATCTATGCCGGTGTTAGGTAAAAGAAATGAATATTACTTTTATGTCGATTTGGAGTGGCCAAGCACAGAAAAATATGATAAAGCGGTAAGAAAAGCACTAAAATACACTTCGAATTTTAACATTCTCGGAGAATATCAAAAGAACGATAAAGTCTGATAGCACGATTTTAGATTTACGAATTACGACTCGACAATAAAGCAATACAACAATTAAACAATCGAATTATAAAATATTACAAGCCATAAATCATGAAACTTAATTTAAACATCCAACCTTTAAACACTTGGTTAAGCGTTAACAACGAACCATTAATTATTTCAGGCCCTTGCAGTGCAGAAACTGAAGAGCAATTATTAACTACAGCACATTTACTAGCTGCAACTGGTAAAGTATCGGTTTTAAGAGCTGGTATCTGGAAGCCACGTACTCGTCCGGGAGAATTCGAAGGTATCGGAAGTATTGGTTTAGAATGGTTAAAACGTGCTAAAGCTGAAACTGGTTTACCAACTGCTGTTGAGGTTGCAAATGCTAAACATGTTGAAGAAGCTTTAGCTGCAGGCGTTGATATCCTTTGGATTGGTGCTCGTTCTACAGTAAACCCATTTACGGTTCAGGAAATTGCTGATGCTTTAAAAGGTCATGATGTCCCTGTATTAATTAAAAACCCGGTAAACCCAGATTTACAATTATGGATTGGTGCAATCGAGCGTATCAACGGTGCTGGTATCACTAAAATTGGTGCTATCCACCGTGGTTTCTCATCATTCGAAAAAAGCTCTTTCCGTAACGAACCAATGTGGGAAATGGCGATTCAACTAAAAACTTTGTGCCCAGAATTACCAATCATCAACGACCCAAGTCACATTTGTGGTAACCGTGAGTTAATTCCTTACATCTCTCAAAAAGCTTTGGATTTAGATATGCAAGGTTTAATGATTGAATCTCATGTTGACCCATCAGTTGCCTGGACTGATGCTAAACAACAAGTTACACCTGCTGCTTTAGCTGAATTGGTGGAGCGTTTAACAGTTCGTGAGCCAGAAGCACCAAACGAAGCTTTTGCTGATAAATTAGCTGATTTGCGTAAAAACATCGATAAAATTGATGATATTTTGTTGCAAAAATTAGCGGAACGTATGGCTATCGTTGAAAAAATCGGCGAATTCAAACGCGATAATCAAGTTACCATTTTACAGGTTAACCGTTGGGATTCGATTATCAAAAAGGGTCACGCTTTTGCAAAAGCTTTGAAATTAGACTTAAACTTTACCGAGAAATTCTTAGAATTGGTACACGGAGAATCTATCCGCAAACAAACTGAAATTATGAATGCTGGTAAAGCTGCACAAGGAATTGCCGCAGAGCAACATACTGAAGTTTCGAAATAGCCTGAAAGCTCAATGCAGAAAGACTAAAGCAAAAAGCGGTATCTAAAGCTCCACGTCATTGCGAGGCACGAAGCAATCTTAAAACGGTTGCTACAAAATCAAAATGATATTATAAATTACAATGCATTGTCAGGTGGCAACATCTGACAATTGCATTTGATAATAAAACAAGAATAAAATGTCAAAAAACGCCTTAGTTTCTTTTAAAGGAACCAAGAACATTAATACGGAAATCCAATTAACAGGCTCAAAAAGCGAATGCAATAGGGCATTAATTATTAGCGCTTTAAGCAAAAAATTGGTTAAAGTAGAAAACCTATCTAATGCTGCTGATACGGTAACCTTAAACGGTATTCTAAATATATTAGAGGAAGAATTAGAAGTAGAAATTCAGGAATCAAAAACAGTTGATGTTGGTCCTGCAGGAACTGCTATGCGTTTTCTTTCCGCGTATCTATCTGCCAAAAACGGAAATTTCTTACTAACCGGAACAGAGCGTATGAAGCAACGCCCGATTGGAATTTTAGCAGAAGCTTTGAAAACATTGGGTGCAGACATTTCTTATGCCGAATCTGAAGGGTTTCCACCTTTAAATATCGTTGGTCCTTTAAATCAAAAAACTGCTGAAGTTAAAATCAAAGGCGATGTGAGTAGTCAGTATATTTCAGCATTGCTGATGATTGCTCCTATCCTACAACAAGGTTTAACATTAGAAGTTGAGGGCGAGCTAACTTCAAAACCATATGTAGATATGACTTTGGATATGCTTGCTGAAGTAGGAATTGAACATTCATGGAAAGGAAATTCCATTTCGATAAAGCCTCAAACTTTCAAACCAGGAACCTTGATTGTAGAACCTGATTGGAGCGCTGCATCTTATTGGTATAGCATTGCCGCATTGGCTGATGAGGCTGAAATCAGTTTACCTGCGTTGAAAGATAAAAGCCTGCAAGGCGATAGTCAGATTCAAAAAATCATGAAGATTTTCGGTATTGCAACGGAGAAAACCGAAAAAGGAATCTCAATCAGCAACTTAGGTTTATCATTAGAAACTAATCAGGTTTTAGATTTAAAAACTTGTCCTGATTTGGCTCAAACCATTATAGTTGTTGCAGCTGCATTGGGGAAAAATATGTCTTTTACGGGCTTAGAAACTTTAAAAATTAAAGAAACGGATAGAATTGCAGCCTTACAAAATGAGCTTGACAAAATTGGTGTAACTTTAACCGAAGATAATCTTGTTTATACTTTAAATACGGATGAACTTCATTTCCCTGAAAAAATTACCATTGCCACTTATGAGGACCACCGTATGGCGATGGCTTTTGCACCACTTGCATTACTAATCAACGAAGTTGAAATTGAAGAAATGCAAGTAGTAGAAAAATCTTATCCTTATTTTTGGGAAGATTTGAAAAAGGCAGGGTTTGATGTTAGTATCAAGTAATAAGTATCAAGTACCGAGAATCAAGTATCAAGATTAAAAGAATATCCCTAAAATCGTAAATCTAAAATCATCAATCTAAAATAAAAATGGCAGGCAACTCATTCGGACAATTATTTCGCATCACCACCTTTGGCGAATCTCATGGCGTAGCCATTGGGGTAATTATTGATGGCTGTCCGGCGCAATTGGATATCGACATGGATTTTATTCAATCAGAATTGGATAAACGTAAACCAGGTCAATCGAAAATTACCACACAAAGAAAAGAAAGCGATACTGTTCAAATTTTATCGGGCGTTTTCGAAGGAAAAAGTACAGGTACACCTATTGCTTTGTTAATTCCCAACGAAGACCAACGCTCGAAAGATTACGGACGTTGTGCCGACCCAGCTACTGCTCATGAAATGATTGAATTTATCGATTCTGTTAGAAAAGATGGCGATACGGTTGGTGGTAAAATTGGCTGTGTAATAAAAGGTTGTCCGGCTGGTTTGGGCGAACCTGTTTTTGATAAATTACATGCTGATTTAGGAAAAGCAATGCTAAGCATTAATGCTGTTCATGGTTTTGAATATGGCTCTGGCTTTGCCGGAAGTGAATTAAGAGGTTCTCAACACAATGATATCCCACAGCCCAAAGCAGCAGATTCAAAAGTTTTTCAAACCACCACAAACTTTGCTGGTGGCATTTTGGGTGGCATTTCAAACGGAATGGATATTACTTTTAAAGTAGCATTTAAACCCGTTGCAACTATAATGCACAATCAGCAAACCATAAATTCAGCAGGCGAAGCTTCTGAAATTAAAGGCAAAGGTCGCCACGATCCTTGCGTAGTACCAAGAGCTGTAGTAATTGTTGAAGCAATGGCTGCTCTGGTTTTAGCCGACCAGTTTTTGAGAAATAAAGTGAGTGTTATCTAGCAATAACGCCATATCAATTTATTATCTTAAGCTTGTCGAAAGACAGATTAAAAGTCTTCGACAAGCTTAGGCTGATAAAATATAACGTAATCCCGGCTTAAATCCCCATATTCCTTTGATTATTGCGACAGTTGAGATTGTAAATAAAAAAGTCTTAGCGAATAGTTAAGAATGAATAAATATGATCTCTATTAATTATTTACAAGGCACTTCAACAAAAGTAAACTTCCCAACCTCATAATTAATTGGCTTACCCTTAACAAAATAAGATCTGCCTAAAGTTGTTTCAATTTGCGCAACACCCATAATTAATTTTCCATCCTTTTTTAAAAAAGCCAGTGGATTGGTAAATGCTTTTGTACTATCTGTTCCCGTATTAAAGCGATAATCAACTAAAAGTGTATCGCCATGAAACTTACCATCTATTTTGCCGTTGTTTTGTGGTTTTTCACCATATCTAATTAACAATGAACCCGTAACTTTTCCCGAAGCCATCGTTTTTAAAATCATTGCAGCGCTATCCTTTTCAAAAGAAGATGCATAACAGATTTCACTGATCAGCGAATCTGCCTTTGCCGTTTCAGCTTTTTTATCTGAGGAATTACAAGCGTAAACAAATGGAAAGGCAGCAAAAACGAGGTAAATAATTTTATTCTTCATGCTTTAATTTTTAGGATTAATACTTATTTAAATATAAAAATACGATGAAATGTTTTCATCATTTCCATAAAGAAAACTTACAATAAAATATTATTCTCTGGTACAATTGCGGCTGGCAAATCAATTTCATCCAACATGTCTCGCATATCAATTTCTATTGTTCTGGAGATATTGGTAATTGGAACATCGTTTGCACTGCCCTCGAAAGGATTCGTTGAGCTCTCCCCCACTACATCTAAAGTATTGAAAACCCAGGTTAACAATAACGCAAATGGTATATTCAACCAAATAGAATAGCCCTCAATTAAAGTTCCGTTTCCTAATTTATTGAAATCGTTTAACAAGCCATAAGGAACCAGGAATACAAAAAGGTTAAGCATAATACTCGCAATAGAAGAAAAATGTCGTGGATACGGAAAGTTTTTAATTCGCTCAGCTTTTCCTTGATTATCGTAAAAATTAGAAATGCCTGCCTGAAGTGATTGCAATTGCAAATCAGATAAATTATTTGCAGCAGCAAGCCTGTTTATATGAGCCGATTGTAAGGCCATTATTTGTGTTGCCTTATTTTTCTTCGTTAAAATGTAAGCCAATTCGTCTGAGGATAAATATTTAGCCAAAACATCTTCTATTTTATCTATTTTCTCTGCAATATGATAATTACGGGCATACTCAATATTACGCCAGTCATTCATATTTTCCCAAGTTCGAGGTTCTCTTAATTGAAAACGCAAAGCAGTTAACCAGGCAAAGTGACGGTAGAAAATTATTTTTACCTCTTCTGATTTGTTTTTAGATGACAGAAAATCTCTTATCATTACTCCAAAAGAACGGCTTACATTTATAATTCCACCATAAATTTGGCGTGCCTCCCAAAGCCGGGCATAACTTGCATTATTTTTAAAGCCGATAATAAAGGAAATTGCTGTACCTAAAAGTGCCACTGGAACCCAGGATATAGACAAAAATGTAAATCCGCAAAAATGATAAAGTATGGTGGGAATTACAGCGAGTATCGCTAAACGATAAATATCGCGACGAGTCCACAGAATAAACTCTTTTAAAGAATATTTCTTTCCGGCATGCATAAAAATAAGTTTTAGTTTGGGATGTTATCTCGGGGATGGGCGAAGATAAAGAAATTTGTAAAATTGATTGAGGGTTTTCAGACAAACTTTAACAGCACAGTTTACTGCGCAAAACAAACCCGGTTGAAGTTGAAATACTCTTTGTTGCTCCTTCAACTGGCTCAGGATAACAAGAACAAAAAGATTGTAACGAAAAACGGGACTATCGTAACCGATGCCCCGCTGAAATTGCTTTCCTCCAATTAGAAATCAGAGCTTCCATTATGATATTTGGTTTTGGTTCCGCTGTATTTTGCCAAAAACATCTTCCATTTCCAATTTTAATTATTCTACCGCTGCTCTGAACATCAATGCGCCAACAGTTAAATTTGTACGGCTATCTACTAAAATTGCTGAACCATTTGCACGGTTATCATCGTATAAATCGAACGCTAAAGCATCGGCTGTTTTCACAATTACCCGACCAATATCGTTTAACTTAAATTCCTCTGCTGGGTGTTTTTCTAAGGTATTGATATCCACCTTATGCAAAATCTCGCTGATTTTACATTTCGTAACCTTACTGTTATGCTGAATTAAATACATAATTGAAGTATCTAAAGCTCGTCCATCCATCCAGCATAAATCGGCCTCAATTAATTTAGATTCTTGCGGCACAGCTGCTGCATTGACAATGGTATCGCCACGACTGATATCTACATCATCTTTTAAATGAATGGTAACTGATTGGCCTGCATGTGCAGCATCAGGCGCTTGGTCGAAAAATTCGATTTTTTCGATGGTAGAACTAGCGCCCGATGGTAAAACCGTAACCTTATCATTCAGGTTAAAAGTTCCGCTCAACACACGACCAGCGTAACCACGATAATCATGCAATTGTTCTGTTTGCGGACGAATAACCCACTGCACCGGCATACGTGCCAATTGCGATTTATCAAGATTATCGGCATCAACTTTCTCTAAAAAGTGTAATAAACTTTCGCCTTTGTACCAATCCATACGTTCAGAATTTTGAACGATGTTATCGCCTTTTAAGGCACTAACTGGAATATAATTTACATCAACAAGTTTAAGCCGTTGTGCTAAAACTTTGTATTTATCAATGATTGAATTGTAGACATCTTCGCTATAATCTACCATATCCATTTTGTTGATACAAACCACAATGTGTTTAATGCCCAATAAAGAAACCAGATAAGAATGGCGAATGGTTTGTTCTACAACTCCGTTTCTGGCATCGATTAAAATGATAGCCAGATTTGCTGTAGATGCCCCTGTAACCATATTTCTGGTATACTGAATATGTCCCGGCGTATCAGCAATAATAAATTTGCGTTTATCTGTTTGGAAATATTTGTAAGCTACATCAATGGTAATCCCCTGCTCACGTTCTGCCCTTAAACCATCTGTTAAAATGGCTAAATCTATCGTTCCATCGTCGTTTTTACGGTTAGAGCTTTGAAGAGCTTCTAACTGGTCGGCTAAAATAGAATCTGTATCGTATAACAAACGGCCGATTAAGGTACTTTTACCATCATCTACGCTACCTGCTGTGAAAAATTTTAATATGTTCATGTTTTTTAAGTATTAAGATAAAAGTATCAAGTACCAAGACTAATTGCAGTCTATCACTTTCAAGCTTTTACTTAGTTTTATTTAGATGGTAAGTCTTGTAATTCGCATCCAATCTTGATACTTGATACTCGCTACTAGATACTCTTTTAAAAATATCCTCCCTTTTTTCTGTCTTCCATTGCGGCTTCAGAAACTTTATCATCCAAACGAGCACCACGTTCCGAGATTTTTGAAGAGCTGATTTCAGAAATAATATCATCAATTAAAACTGCTTCCGATTCTACTGCAGCTGTACAAGACATATCGCCAACCGTACGGAAACGTACTTGTTTACGGAAAACCGTATCTTCATCATCCATATTTAAAAATGGCGATGCGGCCATCAATTGAGCATTTTTACCTTTTTGCTCTACTACTTTACCTTGGTCAATAGATTCCTGAACAGAACCAACGATTAATCTTTCGCCAATCCTTTCAATCATTTTATCACGATAATCAATCGTTTCCTGAAAGTTATGACCTGTATCAATATGAACTAAAGGAAAAGGAAATTTCCCCGGACGAAAAGCTTTTTCTGCCAAACGAACCAAAGTAATAGAGTCTTTACCACCCGAAAATAATAAGGCAGGTTTCTCAAATTGCCCTGCAACCTCACGTAAAATGTGAATTGCCTCGGCCTCTAGTTCATCTAAGTAATCAAAATTGTATGTACTCATTTAGAAAATGTTGTAATGTTTGATTGTTGAAGGTTGGAATGTTCCTCGTTCAACTTATTTGTTGTTGTTAATATTGTTGCCTTTTCAATTAGTCTTATAAACCTCCCCTATTAATATTTGGGCTTTGGCTTATTTTGCACTTTCCCCCTCCTCGAAGAGGGGGATTAAAGTTTTTCTGCTATCTGGTTTCAAAACACTACCCTATCACTTCCCTCTCTTTAAGGAGAGGGATGCAGCAACTGCGTTTAAAAACTCCTTTCAAAGGGAGAGGTGTTTACTATTGCATTAAGATTGCTTAGTTCCTCGCAATGGCAAAGCCTTTCGCTTTAGTCTTTGAGCCTTAATCTTTCCGCTTTAGCCTTTGATCTCTGCTTCAGTAGCATGTAAACCACATTCCTTTTTGCTTTGGTCTTCCCACCACCATCTTCCTGCTCTGAAATCTTCGCCGGGTTGTACTGCTCGTGTACAAGGCGCACAGCCGATACTTGGAAAACCTTTATCGTGTAAAGTGTTGTAAACAATGTTATTTTCTTTAATATAGGTTTTCACATCTTCCAAAGTCCAATCGAAAATCGGGTGGAATTTTATCAGTTGATTGCCTTCATCCCATTCTAAATCGTGCATATCTTCACGGTTTGCGCTCTGCTCAGCCCTGATTCCCGTTACCCAAATTTCGTTTCCTGTTAGTGCTCTTTTTAAAGGTTCTATTTTACGGATATAACAACATTCTTTTCTATTTTCTACCGATTCGTAAAAGCTGTTCGGCCCTTTGGTATTTACCATATCTTGCAACAACTCGTTTTTAGGATAATAAGCATGAATCGGTTTGTTGTAAACTTCTAAGGTACGGTTCCAAACGTAGTAGGTTTCTGGAAATAAGCGACCTGTTTCTAACGTAAATACTTTTATAGGAATGTTATTGGCGAAAATTAAATGCGTAATGGCTTGGTCTTCCCAACCAAAACTGGTAGAAAAAATGATTCTATCTGCATATTTATCTACCAGATATTTTAATTTATCTATCGTATTTAATCCCGTAAGTTCTGCCTTGAGCTCCTCTAATCTCATCACTAAATTAATTTTAAAATAAATAGAATCACACTGCGCAAACTTACAATCATTACGATAATTCCAACAGCTACCATAATGGTTTTTGCAGAAATTTTGTTCGAAACCTTTGCTGCAATTGGCGATGCTATTGCACTACCAATAATTAGACCTAAAACAGCCTCCCAGTGTTTTCCACCTAACATTGTAAAAAATGTTAAGGAACTCAAAGTTGCAATAAAAAATCTGCTGATTTTTACTGTTCCTAACGAAAATAATGGGTGGCGACCACCAGCAATTAAGCTTGAAAGTACAATTGAACCCCAACCACCACCAAAAGCGGCATCGATAAAACCACCAACGAAGCCCAAAAATCCAATTTTCTTTATTTTCTGGTCACCTTTTTTTCTTTTGATATTGAAAGCTTTCATTAAAATTATTCCACCTAAAATTAAGGTGTAAACACCAACAATTGGCTTAACATAAGCGCTATAATGCTCTAACGAAGACAAAATATAGGCGCCCAAAACTGCTCCAATTACCGCTGGAATAATTAAAATCTTAAACAACTTCCAGTTTACATTGCCCATTCTATAGTGCATCCAACCCGCAATTCCATTGCTCATCACTTCTGATATATGGATAGCCATACTGGCTGATGCAGGTGGTAAGCCCATTGCCAATGAAAACGATGCAGTGGTAACGCCGTACGACATTCCAATAGCTCCATCAACCAGGGCGAATAAAAATCCTGCACCTAAAAACCAATAAAATAATGGGTCGATGTTGATTAAGAAAGCCTGAAATTCGGGTTCGGTATTCCATAAAGAGAAACCAATGGCCCCAATTAATAATATCGCAGCCAGCCAGATTAACCATTTAATATTACGCTCGGCAAAACTTTTGCGTGGGTTAATTAAACTTTGTGTAACCTTATTTAGCTTTTTAACTTTTGCAGAAAAATCGCCATTTAAAGTTTGGCGTAAGGCACTCATATTTTGTAAGGTTTCATCCAGCTCGGCCGGAATTCCCTCATTTAATATCTGTTTTAATCGCTTTGCGATGGTTGGCGATTTACCGTTTGTAGAAATGGCAATTTTCAAATCGCCTTTTTGAACGATGGAACCCAAATAGAAATCGCACAAATCTGGTTTGTCAGCTACGTTAATGAGCAAACCTTTTTCATGTGTAACTACCCTGATTTCTTCGTTTAAAATATTGTTATTTGTTGCTGCGAAAACAATATCGATATTTTCCAAATCAGAAACATCGAAACTTTTCTGTTTCACTTTAATTTGAGGATATTCTGCAATAAGTGCATAAACCTCTGGCGAAACAATTTCTGCAACGATGGTGATTTTAGCCTGATGACTGTTGTTTACAATCGCTGTTAATTTTTCCAGACCAATATTCCCTGCACCAATTAATAATGTACGCAGCTTGTTCAGCTTTATAAAAACTGGAAAAAGCTGATTTCCTTTCTCCTCTTCAGAAAAAGTCGCTGCATTATCGGGTTGGTTAGGCAATACTTGCATACTGTTTTACTAAGTTTTTAAACGACGGATGTAGCGAAACCACTTCGCCGAAAATTAAAAGCGCAGGCGCTTTAACGTTTTCTTGTTTAACCAGGCTTTCGATGGTTTCTACCACACCAACAACTAGCTTTTCATCTGCTGATGAACCATTTTGCACTACAGCTGCCGGTAAATTGTGTCTGCCCGCTGCTTTGAAAATTTCGACGATTTTAGAAAGTTTTTTCAAACCCATTAAAACCAAAACAGTAGCATTAGATTCTGCTGCCTGATAAATATCGTTAGAAACCTCGCCCGAAGTAGTTGTACCTGTAATTACCCAAAAGCTTTCGCTTAAACCACGGTGTGTTACCGGAATTTGCTGTAATCCCGGAACGCCAATTGAACTCGAAATACCTGGAATCACATCAACCGGGATACTGTAAGAAGCTGCATAATCCAATTCCTCGTATCCTCTTCCAAAAACAAATGGGTCGCCACCCTTTAAACGAACCACATGTCCGTAGTTTAAAGCGTAGTCAATCATTAATTTATTGATGGTTTCTTGTGGATAAGAATGTTCTCCAGAACGTTTGCCGACATAAACTTTTATGGCTTCGGCTGGAGCGTGTTCTAATAATGCCTCGTTTGTTAAAGCATCGTACAATACCACATCAGCAGCCTGCAATGCTTTAACACCTTTTAAGGTTAATAAATCCGGGTCACCAGGACCAGCGCCTAAAAGGGTTATTCTTGATTCTTTATTTTGATTTAACATGTCTTTTAATTTTTGAATAAGAGCTGTTAATGATTAAATTTTGATTGAGTGAATGTTTTTCTAGCGATTTTACAATTTGCAAATTCAATCATTCTTTAATTCAAACACTCTATCATTCTCTAACTCTCTCGTTCTTACTTCACTGCTACTGCTCTTTTTTCTTTAATTTGATTTAAAAATGCTTCAGCCTGATGGAAATAACTGTTTGCAAACTCCACTGTTGGCTCGTTTTTATTGATTTGTAAAACTAAATCTGAGAAATTAGTTGATAAATTAAATTCGCCACTTTCTACATAATGATTATCAAACTCTCTGATTACGCCAACCTGCGTGCTGCTGTTTACACCCTTATCTAAAAGCAATGATTTAGCAGCGCTAACGAAGGTGCTATAGGTATGATAAATCGCATCAGCGTAAGCTCCTTTATCTAAATTTTGCTTTGCCCAACCAAATTTCTCATCAGCCTCTAAAAGTAA